>JAAZOH010000037.1 GCA_012797845.1 Candidatus Beckwithbacteria bacterium | reverse complement strand
ATGAATACTAGATGGTAAAGCAACCTATGCTTGGTATGAGCACCCATCCAATATTTGAGTCCCATACCAGAAATTATGCCAGAACTAATCTTTCACCTCTAGTCTAAAGACTAGGGATTAATGAGCGGTATCATTTAATTGGTAATGAGCTCTAGTTATAAAGCTTTCATAAGAAGCTTGTGCATTGGAACTAGCTAATCTATATGGAAAGTCAATAATGATTAATTTCTTAATTTCAGTTTTCATAAATTCAAAATGGATTGTTTCGCAAGATGTTTATAAATAATCTCATATATCAACTCATGACCCTTACTATTGGGGTGCACTCCATCAAAGAGTAGTTTTTCGTAATCCTGTTTCTTAAATGCTTTCATTAGTTCAATAAATTGAAGTTCATTTTCCTGGCAAAACTCCTTGAGTGTTTGTTCATATTTTTCTACATCTTTTTCTATATATGATTCATTTGGTGACCACAGCATTGGATCAACTAATTTTTGATTAACTGGAGTCAAACCAACAAAATAAATTTTTAACGTATATTTCCTGGCTAATTTTATTATTTTTTGTAAATTCTCCTTAAACTGCCTCTGACCAACTCTATGTTTTTTCTGTTTACGAATATACACAGAATCATTGATCCCAAAAGCAAAGATTAGCGTCAATTTATCCCCCCAAACCCTTCTTTTTATCTCATGATTAAATCGATCGAGAATATTTGAAGAATTATCTCCAGGAATACTTAAATTGTATAAGGAATATTGCTCGTCACAGTTTGCTTTTGTATTTTGTTTATCCAAATCTTTACGAAGTCGTGCTACCCAACCACCATGCAAATCCCAATAGCCATGAGCAATACTATCGCCAAAAACAATTATATTTGCCATAAAAAAGTTAAATTGAATATTTACTTACAATTATACTCAATTGAGAATTTTAATTAGTCAATAATATTACCCAATTTCAGGATAATGGCACTTCTTCCATTTTTTACCTGACCCACACCAACATGGATCATTGCGCCCCATTTTTTTGACTTTTTTAATAGTTCCTGTCCGCCCTGATTGCGAAGCTATTGGCGGATTTTGCACTGGAGAACTGTTTACTTCACTTTGAGCTGGAGAGCTAGTAGTATCTTGTCCTGGAGTTTCAGCCTCAGGATGCTGAGTTACTACCTGAGTTGGCATGGTTTGAGGTCGGGCTACTCCGACTCGTAAAACCTGCCTCCCAATCTCAAAATCAATATTTGCAAGCAGGCGTTCAAACATGCCAAAAGCTTCATTTTTATACTCAACTAAGGGATCCCGTTGCCCATAACCTCGCAAACCAATTCCTTCCCGCAAATCATCAATAGCCGTTAAATGTTCCATCCACAACTTATCAATAGTCCGCAAGCTAATGAAGGTTTCGATTTGCCGCATTAGTTCACTGCCAAGTTCTTGCTCTCGACCTTTATAAGCACTTTCAAAAATTTCAGTGAGTTTCTCGGTAACTTTATCCTTATTTTTAAGTTTTTCTAATTCTTGCTGAATTCGTTTTTGACTATCTAAATCAAACGGCACAATTTGGGAAAATTCCCGCACCATTTGCTCGTATTCAATATCTTCAAAACCTTCAGGAGCATACATAGCTACTAAGTTTGTAATATCAGCGTTAATATTGTCAGTGATTCGTTTTTGCAAAGATAAATTTGTTTGCACTTCATCTTTTTCTAAAACACTACTTTCTTTTTCAATGCTGGCTGCCATCTCTAAAATTTGTTGGCGTCTTTTATAAATAATCTCCCGCTGCTTATTCATGACATCGTCATATTCAACCACATGCTTACGAGAGTCAAAATGGAAACCTTCAACTTTTGTCTGAGCTTGTTCAATAGCTCGCGAAACCATGCCGTGCTCTAAAGGCACATCTTCAGGCAACTTAAACATAGTCATAAGTCCTGCAATTTTATCGCCGCCAAAAAGCCGCATGATATCATCGTCCAAAGCTACATAAAATCTCGACTGGCCTGGATCACCTTGGCGACCCGATCGGCCTCGAAGTTGATTATCAATCCGCCTTGATTCATGACGTTCAGTTCCTAAGACAAACAATCCTCCTAGTTCAATCACTTTTTCATGTTCTTCTTTCCATTGATCTAATTCTTTTTCATAGGCTTTTTTGGTTTTAAAATTGACCTCATCAGGTTTAGCTCCACCCAAAACAATATCCACTCCTCGACCAGCAATATTGGTAGCAATGGTTACTGCTCCAACCTTACCAGCATCAGCAATGATCATGGCTTCTTTTTCATGATTTTTAGCATTTAAAACGTTGTGAGGAATTTTTTTGCGGCGCAAAAAATTGGAAACGATTTCGTTTTTACTAATCGAAGTTGTACCTACCAAAACGGGCTGACCTTTGGCATGAAGATTGGCAATTTCATCGGTAATAGCTGCATACTTTGCCCGAGTAGTTTTATACACCATATCAGCACTATCAATCCGAGCCACAGACCTATTGGTTGGAACCACTAAAACTTCTAGATTATAAATCTTACGAAATTCTTCAGCTTCGGTGGCAGCCGTTCCCGTCATACCAGACAGTTTTTCATACATTCTAAAATAGTTTTGAAAAGAAATAGTGGCCAACGTTTTACTCTCCTGTTGGATCTTAACATTTTCTTTAGCTTCCACTGCCTGATGCAAACCTTCTGACCAACGCCGACCGTACATTAGTCGACCAGTAAACTCATCCACAATAATAATCTGGTCTTCTTTAACTACATAATCCCGGTCTTTAAGATAAAGAGTTCTAGCTTTCAAAGCATTTTCTATGTGATGAATGACTTCAAAATCTTTTTCATACAAATTATCAATACCTAATTTTTTCTCAACCTTAGTAATTCCATGTTCGGTCAAAGCTGCTGATTTAAATTTTTCATCAATAGTGTAATCAGTGTCGGCAGATAAATCTTTAATCAGTTCGGCAAAGCGGTAGTATTTGTCAGTGGGATCAGTATCAGGAGCGGAAATAATAAGAGGTGTCCGAGCTTCATCAATCAAAATTGAGTCAACCTCATCCACAATAGCAAAGTGATGACCTCGCTGAACCATTTCCCTGAGACTTTGCACCATATTGTCCCGCAAGTAGTCAAAACCAAATTCATTATTGGTTCCATAGGTAATATCAGCTCCATAAGCTTCTTGGCGAGAAACTAGCCTTAGATGTCGTAGCCGTTCATCGTGCTGATTGCTATCCGTAAATTCAGGGTCGTAAATAAGCGCTGGCTGTTCACCTTTACCTGAATAAATAACTCCAACTGAAACTCCTAGGAGAGCAAAAATTTGAGCCATCCAACCAGCATCACGCCGAGCCAGATAATCATTGACCGTAACTAAATGGCAACCTTTACCTGTCAGACTATTTAGGTACAAAGCTGGCACGGCTGATAAAGTTTTACCTTCTCCAGTCTTTTGCTCAGCTACTTGCCCAAAATGGAAAGCCAAAGCTGCCATCAGCTGTACATCAAACATTCGCATTCCTAGAACCCTAACCCCAGCTTCCCGGGCTAGCGCGTAAGCTTCGGGTAAAACATCATCTAGCGTTTCTCCTTTTTCCAAACGCAATTTAAACTCAGCTGTATAAGCTGTAAATTCGTCTTTTTTGAGCTTTTGCATTTCACTCTCAAGCTCGTTAATTTTAGCCACCATTGGCTCATAACGTTTGAGGATTTTTTTATTTTCGTCTGTGAGTGATTTGAGCCAAGAAAGAACCATATGATATCTATATAGTCTAATTAATTAACCTCTGTATTTTAACTGTTAATAGGAAAAAGATAAAGTTTATTAACTTTATATATACCATTACTACAAAATAGTAATAAATTAATTTGAATTTTCCTGAGTAAATTCTAATGTTTCAGCTATCTGTAAAAATGAATGAAAATCATCCAAACTATCAGCTAAAATCGAAATGGCATATTCGTTATAAGGTAAGTTTCGCATACCAGTATAGCGTATTTTATTTTTATATTGCTCTTCTATTACAGGCATCATGAATTTGTCCCCCAAAATTTGAGTATAAAAAGAAGCAATTTTATGACAATTAATACAATAAAAAGTCCCGCTAGTGGAAAATTGTTTAAAGGTACCAATAACCATGCTGGAATTACCTTTTGTAATTGTTAAAGAGTTCAGGTATTCAAAATCTAGTTTTTCCTCCACAGCAACATTTAGGGGGATTTTTAATTTTAAATAGCCGTATTTTTCATAATATTCAGTTGATCCAGGGTCGTAAAATAGTTTTAGAGTATATGGCTGCCATCTACTAATATCATTATAAATATTCAAACTATTAAAAAAATTGTAATCATATATTTTATCTGGCTGAGCAAACGAATTATCATTATTCACTTTATTTGATTGAACATATTCACTTTTACTTTGTTGAACTGTATTGAGAATCTGAAAATTGATTACAATGCTTATTATCAAGCAAGTAAGGCCAAAGATAGCAAAAACGCTAGATATGTAAATTAATTTATTGTTTCTTTTTTTCATAAATATATAAGCTACCAGCTTCCACCGCCTCCACCGCCTCCACCTCCGCCAGAAAACCCACCACCAGAAGAAAATCCTGATCCACCTGACCAACCCCTAGATGAAGGGTTGTAAGATAGGGATCGACTCGTTTGCTGAGTAAAAGAATGGGTTAAAGCTCCAAGAGCATAGCCTTTGGCAAAACTAGTACTATCACCCTGGAAATATTCAGGAGGTTTGATATTGAGCTCATCCATATCTTTAGCCAGTTTATCCACCACACCCAAAGCAATCGCAAAGGGTAAAACTTCTTCAATAAATAAACGTTTTTCCTTTATCTCTTCCCGCCATTTTCCCCGTTTGATTGTTTCTTTAAGTCCTTTTGCTTGCAACATGTAGTTAGTTCCAACTGCGGTTTTTTGGACCATGTTAGTTGCAAAAATTATGATAAAAATAAAAGAAACTACTGCTACTAGCATAGGTAAGCCAGTATACAAAATTCCCGAAATCACAGTTGAAGCTATAAAAGTGCCAATTGCTAAAAAAGCCGCCAAAATAAAATACATAATTTTGGTAGTTCTGGGATTACTGGTAAACAGTTTTTTGTCTGTAACAGACTTAGCAATGAGAGACGTAGCTTTTTCCATATGCTGATAAAAAGTGCCCTTAAGTTTGGATAACATCACCTCGCTACCGGTTTTAAATAGCTGCTCTTGTAAGTATTTCTGTTGGGGAGGCAAATCTTTATCAGCTTCTTTTAATTTACTAAACTTAAAATCTTCTTTACTAGATAAAAGTCCTTTTTTTGTGGTTTGTTCAATCTTTAAATATTTTTTTCGCGCCAGATCAATAATTTCAGACACTACATCTTGATTATCCACTCGCTCATCCAACATGGTTCCCAACTCTCCTGGTGTTAATTCTTTAAGTGGTTCATAAGCCAGAGGAATGCGGTGTTTGTAAAAAAGTGGGGTGAGCTTTTTAGGTTTATCAGGGTCTTGATCAAAGATATTAGCAGAAATAAACATCCAATCTCGACCTTTATAATACCAAAGCAAAAAAGCTCCAATTGCAGGCAACAGTAAAGCTAAGATCAGAAGATTGTCCACCAGTTTTTTGATAAAAACTTGCATAGCTGTAGGAAAAGCCAGAATATTGTTTGGCTCCAAAGCTACTGCTACCGTCATATTGTCACCGTAGTTAATAGTCTGATCATAAGCAAATTGAGCTTGGTTTTTGGAAAAATTTGATTGGCACAGTTGATTATCCTGACCAAATTGGCCGCTATAACAGATCACTTTAGTAATTGGTACTAAAGGCGAATCAATTACTGCTTCAGTTTTTAAAATTGGGATTTGCCAACCTTCTCCAGTAATATCCCAATAAAGTTCATCGTGATCTTTAAAACGACGTAAGGCATCTTTGACTTTATAACTAATAATATATGTTTTAGGACCAGTAAATGTTTTATCAGCATAACCAATTTTGTAGGTATAATTGCCATTCTCCATGCTCTGGGTAAAGGGAATGCTTTGGAGTTGGCCATCGGTCACTGTAAAATTGCTAACTTTAGCCGTATAAGAAATACCATTAACGACATACCGTTGTGGCACATAGCGGTAAATCCCGTGTTTTTCTATGGTTGTTTCGTAATTAATAGTTTCAGTAATAGAAATTGAAGTATCTTGATTAATGCTAATATGAGAAGAAAAAAGCGAGATTTGATCAGCATGACTAGCTAAGACCTGAGAAGGTGCACAGCACAAAAGTAAAAATAGACCAATAAAGATTTTTTTCAATAACATATTGCAAAATCTATTTGACAGTAATTGTACAGAAGTTCTACTATGAAACATAGTAGTAGTAATTACTTATTCTTATCGCTTATGAAAAAAACTGCAGTTTTTTTTAACACAGCACAAACAAATAAAATAGATAGACATCCTTATCGACGATTAGCTATTTTATCATTATTAATTTGTCTTGTTTCAGTTGGGCTTGGCTTAAGCATTGATTATTTTTCTATCAATGCTCCTAGTCGTCAACTGGAAACTTTTGTAGTTGACCAAGATGAGATTGGAAACAAAGAAACAGTTCTTACATTTAGTGCTGCCGATTGCCGTTCTTCAAAAAAATATTGTACAACTTCAGGGAAAATATCTGCAAATTCAAGTAACATTATTGCAACCAGCGATAATGCTAATATTAATAAAAATACCGGCAAAGCT
>JAAZOH010000036.1 GCA_012797845.1 Candidatus Beckwithbacteria bacterium | reverse complement strand
GGCTTTCTTTAAAAGGACAGGAATAAAGAAAAGCCTATGCTTAAAACTAGCACAGCTTAGAACTGGTGTCAAGTATTTTTGATGTTGTGATAGGGATTCGAGTGTAGGGCAGGCTCTCGAATCCCGATTAGAACACCTAAATACTTTTTCCCTTAAAATACTTATTAAGCGTAATCAGAATTGACAGAGTTAAGCTAACTGTGGTAGATTTAAACGATTCCTCAATATAGCATTGTTATTATTCCAATTAGATATTTGTAAGAGTGAACTTTTTTATTTCCACAGCTATATGTTTTTGATTACACTATCGTGGTAATCTGCCATTCAATTTGTATGTATGTTATTATTAATTTTCCAATTTCTAGAAAGGAAATGGTATGCCTGTAAAAAAAGCTTCTCCTAAACCAGTAGCTGCAAAGACTACCTCAGTCACTTCCAAAGCTACTGTTGATCCAGTTGATCAATTAGTTGGTAATCAAGATCGAACCATTACTGAAACTAAATCAGTTGATGTCCAAACCGTAGAACCTGTTAGTAGCAGTCCACGACCCAGTTATCAAATTCGCCAGTTTGATGGCGTGGTTGATAATCGGGTAATTCCGGATGCCGGGATGCCCACCGAAGATGTATCTGGAATTTTAGACTTTGAAAACAATGGTCATGGTTTGCTACGACCAGAATTTTCAGCTTCTGATCGAGATGTCTATATTTCTACCAGCCAAATTCGCAGATTTCGTTTACGACCCGGTGATATGGTCAAAGGTCCAGCCAGACGTCCTAAGGAATCAGAACGATATTGGGGGTTGCTTAAAGTTTCTGAAATCTGTGGTATTCCCATTGATACCTTGTCTGAACGGGTTCATTTTGATCGTCTAACTCCCGTGTATCCAGATAAACAATTTGTCTTAGAAACTGAAACCAATGTCTTATCAACCCGACTTATTGATTTAGTTGCTCCAATTGGTCGAGGTCAAAGAGGTATGATTGTGTCTCCACCCAAAGCTGGAAAAACCACCATCATGAAGGAAATTGCCAATGGGATTACGACTAATTATCCTGATGTTCATTTGATGGCAGTCTTGGTAGGGGAACGACCCGAAGAAGTCACCGATATTGCCCGGTCTATTAAAGGTGAAGTAGCTGCTTCCAATTTTGATGAGCAGCCAGAACGACAAGTCAAAGTAGCCGAGCTAGCACTGGAGCGAGCTAAACGTTTGGTTGAACTAGGTAAACATGTGGTTATCTTACTTGACTCCATTACCAGATTAGCTCGGGCCTATAACTTGGCTATTCCCACCTCAGGTCGAACTCTATCAGGTGGTTTTGATCCAGCCGCTTTATATCCTCCGAAACGCTTTTTTGGAGCAGCCAGAAACTTTGAAGAATTTGCCACTTATGATGGTAAAAAAACTGGGTCTCTGACTATCATCGGCACCGCTTTAGTTGATACTGGTTCCCGTATGGATGATCTCATCTATGAAGAGTTCAAAGGGACTGGCAATATGGAACTGCATCTGGATCGAAAATTAGCTGAGCGACGGATTTACCCAGCTATTGATATCCAGAAATCAGGTACTCGTCAGGATATGCTCTTACATGGTCCCAAGATGTACGAACGGATTAAAACTTTGATGACCATGATTGATATGCTGGGAGCTACTGAACGGACTGAGATCATCTTAGAAAGACTAGCTAAAAGTAAAAGTAACGAAGAATTTTTGAAAAATTTAGGTAGAGATTAAGACCAATGTTGCTGCTCACACGATTTGGCAGAAACAGTGATTCTTGCTAGAATAGCTTTTATGAAGCGATCAGAGATATCGTTCTTTTCACCGATTGTTAATTATTTTAAACTATTGGTTCAATTTACCAATGTTTTATCCTCGTATATTAACAGGCGTCTCTTTTTCTATTTTTACCGGTTTGAAAAAGCTAAACATGTGGTAGTAGGAGGGTTAACGGCTAAACGGGGTAAATATGTCCGGCCCTTTTTACATAGCTCTATGACTGGCTTGTTTCTGATTGGTATGGCAGTAGCGCCTTTGGTGAAAGAGGTAATTCCTGGAGAAAACCAAGTTATGCCTGATAGCACTGGCGGAGCAGTTTTAGGTCAAAGTATCGAAGTCCAGGCAGCCAGCATGGTAACCACCATTTCTAAAAAAACTGAAACCGGCCGGGATACGATTGTCGTCTACACTGTTAAATCAGGAGAAACACTCTCATCTATAGCTGAAAAATTTGGTCTAGCTACTGATACTATCCGTTGGCAAAATGATCTACAGGCTGATGCTACGATTGCTGAAGGACAAAAACTGGAAATTCCGCCAATTGATGGGGTAGTCCATAAAGTGAAACGGGGCGATACCATTTATTCTATTGCTAAAAAATACAGTGTTGATCCTCAAGTGATCGTTAACTGGCCATTTAATTCTTATACTGATGATGAAAACTTTGGTTTAGCTGTTGGTCAGTTGATTGTGGTGCCAGACGGTATTAAACCCAAAGAGAAAATTTATAGTCAAAATCTCTATATTGCTGGTAAGGTTACGCCTAATGCGGGGACTGTTGCTCCGTCAGGCAGTTTTATCTGGCCAGCGGGTGGACGGATTACCCAGCGTTTTGTTTGGTACCATCAGGGTTTAGATATTGCCAATCAAGATGCCCCCGATATCTTAGCAGCTGATGCGGGAACTATTGTGATTGCTGGTTGGCCAGATAATGTAGGCTATGGCAACAGAGTTTTAATTGATCATGGCAATGGTTTCCAAACCCTTTATGCTCACTTATCAGCTATCTATGTGACTCCTGGACAGACTGTTAATCGTGGTGACGCAGTTGGACGAATGGGCTCTACTGGTAGGTCTACTGGCACTCATTTACATTTTGAAATTCGTTATAACGGAGCCAACTATGATCCGCTGACCTATTTACAATAATGTTTGTAGCTAGTAACTAAGAGCTAGAATTTAGAGTAGAGACAAGGCACTGCCTTGTCTCTTTGATTTTAAACAGTTAAGCCTATTTCTTTGTGCCGCCAAAGAAATAGGCAAAAGAAACTACCACTTTATAAAACGGTCTTCAAGAAGACTGTTTTGTTCATAACTATTGTCTTCTCAGTTTCCCTCAGAGGAATACAGAAGACACTTTATTAAAGTATTCACAAAACAGCTTCTTGATAGCTGCGTTTTAAAAAAGTGGACAAGTAATAAAACAAGAAAATATATGGGGACAGCAGATCTGTTGTCCTTACTATGGTTTTCCAGCTACAATAAGGCTGTGAAACAAGGCTCCAATTTTTTCTTCCAATATCGTTTTTACCTAATAATTATTGCTGTAGGCTTGTTGGTTTTTGGGATGAGTTTTGGGAATGCCTTTGTTTGGGATGATGAAGAACAGGTAGTTAACAACAGTGCAGTTCATTCTTTAACTTCAATTCCGAGTTTATTTTTAGGCAGTACGTTCAATACAGGCGGGAGTGGGGGAGATCTATCCGGCATGTACTACAAACCAATGATGAGTTTAGTTTTTACACTCCTGTATACAATTTTTGGAGCTCGAGCCGGTTGGTTTCATTTAGTCCAAGTTAGTCTTCATATTATTAATGCCTGTCTGGTTTTTGCTATTTTCAAACTATTATTACCTGGGAAAAAAGAAAAAACTAGTTATGCATCCTTATTTTTAGCCTTAGTTTTTCTTGCTCATCCTTTGCAGGTCGAAAGCGCAGTCTATATTTCCGCTTTACAAGATGTGCTATTTTTATTATTTGGCTTGTGGGGTTTATACCGCTTAATAGCTTTTGATTTTAAAAAAACTACTGACTATGTTTGGTTAGGAACCTTATTGTTCCTATCGCTGCTTTCTAAAGAAACAGGTGTTCTGTTTATTCCGGTTGCATTGCTCTATATATATCTTTTTAAAAAACCTAAAGACACACTATTATCTGTCATAAATACTTCATTTATAGTTGGTGTTAGTTATGCAATTTTGCGTTTTGGGATTGCTGGAGTTTACGGGGCTAAAGAAGGTCTATCGCCAATTATGCGAGTTGGGTTGGGTACTAGGCTATTAACTGCTCCAAGAATAATCAGCTACTACCTACAAAACAGTATTTGGCCACAAAACTTGGCGATTGCTCAACATTGGGTAGTTCGTCAGGCAACTTGGAATCAATTTTATCTACCACTTGGCATTAGTTTAGCTTTGCTTATTGGTCTAACAGTTTGGCTATTGCAGCTTAAAAAAAAGAATCACGACTACTTTTTATTGGCTTTGTTTTTTAGCCTTTGGTTTGGTTTGGGGTTAGGTTTACATCTCCATATTGTTCCTTTGGATATGACGGTAGCTGATCGATGGTTTTACTTTCCGATGTTTGGTTTACTTGGTTTGCTAGCAGTTGCTTGGCAAAGTTTAGCTCCTAAAAAACTAGAGGCTTTGATCTTAGGTTTGGCTACTTTTTTGGTAATAATCCTTTCGGCTAGATCAGTTCTGCGAGTACTAGATTGGAAAAATGGTTTAGCTTTGTTTAGTCATGATATTGCTATTTCTCAAGATGCTTTTGATCTAGAAAATAACTTGGGAGTGGAGCTGTTTCGAGCCGGGCAATTTGAAGCAGCTAAACCTCACTTTGAAGCTTCAATCAAACTAGCTCCGTATTGGTGGAGCAACTACAACAATCTGGGAGCCTACTACAATCGGAAAGGGGATTTAATCCAAGCAGAGAAATTATATAAAAAAGCCATTGCCAACAGTGATTACTATTTAGCCTACATTAATCTAGCTGGAATTTTGCTGCGTCAGGAAAAATTTAAGGAAGCTCAGCAATTTCTAGAACAAGAAGCCTTGCCCCGTTTTCCCCGCAACCCGGAGCTAATTAAGTTTTGGCAATATGCTCAAATGAAACAAAATCAAACCCAAACCGAATAAGGCTAATTTTAAAGTTAAACCCCCTCAAAATGGTAAAATAAGGGAACTGGACTCATAGGTAAACAGTATACTGGCTTACTCACCTGCCAAAATTGGGCCGTTAGCTTAGTCGGTAGAGCACCGCATTCGCATTGCGGATACAGGAGTTCGATTCTCCTACGGTCCACATAAAAACGGCGGGCAGGTTGCATAATTCCGGGTTCCCTGCCTGCCGGCAGGCAGGAATTCCCGGTGAGTCCACAGATATTTATTTTTTAAAATAATTATGACTGATAAAAAAGACCAAATTATTATTTGTGCCAGTTGTGGCCAACAATTTGTTTGGACTAAGGAGGAACAAGAATTTTTTGAAAGCAAAGGTTTACATCCGCCTAAACTCTGTCTTATTTGCAAAGCTCTTCGTAAAACTGCTGCCTCAGATCAATTTCGCGGCAAGAGCGCTATTGCTAAAGAACTTGAGAAAAAATTGTGAAAACTTGTTATTGACAGGGTGAAAAGAACCTGCGTACACTAATTGCATGGATGCCAAGCAGCCAAATATCCCTACTTCTCAAGAAAAAGCAAGTAAATCTACTCATAACTTAGTTTCATTATTTATTGCCCCACCTCAAACAAATCAAATTTCTAAAAAAGTTGTTTTTGGATTTGTAAGCCTTTTCCTGTTTTTAGGTTTAGGTTTAGGTTTGATAAATCAACTTTTATTATTAGACCAAAGCTATCAAGCTCAAATGCCTGAAGTATTTGAAGAAAGTCCGGCTACTTATCCCGTCTCTATCCATCAACGTCTCACTATCAGTGAACCAGGTGATGATACGATGATGATTAATAAAACTGGTCAAGCTGTCTCAGTTTCTGAAACTCCATTGGAAAATACAGGTACTAGTTTTACGAGTCCACTCTTTGTCCGCAACTGGACAGCTGGAAACTTGCGTCAATGGACGCAGTATATGGTAGCCAATCCTGGTACAGAAACTGCTACAGTTACTTTTAAAGTGTATAGTACTGAAGGAGCAGAGCTGGCAACTATTACTAAATCAATAGAAGCCGGAAAGAACTTTAACTCCTATAATGACGAAGATTTTATTTCAATACCTAAAACAAAAGATGCAATCAGAACATTAGGTTGGGTTAAAATCACTTCAGATAAAGCAGTCTCAGTTCATCAACGTTTGATTCTTCGGGAAAAAGGCAATGATAATAGCACTAAAGACAGTGATGGAGGTCAGGCCAAGCTCTCTACTGAAACACCACTAGCAGATACAGCTACCAGTTTTAAATCACCACTATTCTTACGTAACTGGACTCATGGCTCCTTACGTCAATGGAATCAAATTACCATTGCTAACCCAGGCGATGAAGCAGTAGCAGTTACCTTTAAAATTCGTAAACCAGATGGCACAATAGCTACCGAATTTACTAAAGATCTTCCTGCTAAAGGTTGGTTTAACTCCTATAATGATGCAGACTTTAATGCTATTCCTCCCACTAGTGATGATAAGCGCTTTTTGGGGTGGATGGAGATTGATGCAGCTAGTCCCGTCTCTATCCATCAACGTCTCACTATCAGTGAACCAGGTGATGATACGATGATGATTAATAAAACTGGTCAAGCTGTCTCAGTTTCTGAAACTCCATTGGAAAATACAGGTACTAGTTTTACAAGCCCACTCTTTGTCCGCAACTGGACGGCTGGAGACTTACGTCAATGGACGCAGTACATGATAGCTAATCCAGGGACAGAAACTGCTACGCTTACCTTCAAAGTATATAGTACTGAAGGAGCAGAACTGGCAACTATTACTAAGTCTGTAGAAGCCGGTCAAAGCTTTAACTCCTATAATGATGAAGATTTTATCTCAATTCCAAAAACAAAAGATACTAGAACATTAGGTTGGGTTAAAATCACTTCAGATAAAGCAGTCTCAGTTCATCAACGTTTGATTCTTCGGGAAAAAGGTGATGATGATAGCACAAAAGACAGCGATGGAGGACAAGCTACATTTTCTACTGAAACACCACTAGCAGATACAGCTACCAGTTTTAAATCACCACTATTCTTACGTAACTGGACTCATGGCTCCTTACGTCAATGGAATCAAATTACCATTGCTAACCCAGGCGATGAAGCCGTAGCAGTTACCTTTAAAATTTACAAATCAGATGGAACAGTGGCCACAGAATTTACCAAGGATCTTCCTGCTTATGGTTGGTTTAACTCCTATAATGATACTGACTTTAATGCTATTCCTCCCACTAGTGACGACAAACGCTTTTTAGGGTGGATGGAGATAAGCACGGCCAAATCAACTGTTGATTTTGGTGTAGTACCATTGCGAAGATATAGTTGTGAATCATATCCATCTGCTAGTCCCAACCCTTATTCTTCTTATCTCATCAATGATCGAAATTCTCCTAGTCAATATACTTGGATAACGTCTCCAACCTATAATTGTAGTAAAGATAATGAAATATTGGGTTATGGATTACCTTTGGGTAGTGATGGTTATGCTCCATCTGGTACAAAACCACTCTATTTTCTGAATGCACATCTAAGCTGTGGAGATAACAAAACTGTTTTAATGACCACAAAAGGAGAAGAAATTCCTTACTATGATGGCAATACAGCTAAACCAAGTCCCTTAGAATTTGCTGAAGGTTGTAATTGGAATGGTAATGATGATAGAGCTAACCCTATTACTTTAGGTAATAGTAGTAAGCCTGTTGTTTGTATTTTTGATGCAGCAAATGCCCAACCAAGCGGAACTATTCCTTTGTATCGAAAATACACAACAGCTACTGTAAATAGTAAAACATATAAATATTTTATGGTTTCAACTACTGCAGGGAATGAAGTAGGTAAAAACAATCTAACTTATAAAGAAGATACCTTATTGGGCTATATTTATTCAGATGGTTATCAGGTTTGTACTCCGGGAGCTACACAGTGTTCGAGTGATAACGCTACAATTCAAGTTTGCAGCAGTGATGGGACGACCTGGCAAACCAGCAGCTCTTGTAGCAATAATCAAGAATGTGTGTCCGGAGTATGTCAAGATGTTGAAGCTGAGTTTACGCTCAATTTAGATATCGATCTAGAAGCAAGAAGCAATGATGCTAGTAGTAGTGTGTATGTCAAACTGAAAAATACCAGCACTGGAGCCGAATATAAAAGAGATGGTTTGAGTGCCAACAGCAGTGGGCAAATCAGCAATATTACTTTTAGTGGGATCACTGCTGGGACCTATAAAATTTATGTCAAACCGAGATACTATCTATCAAAAGTAGTTGAAGCTACTTTTAGCGTTGGCGAAACTAAAACAGTAACAATAACCAACTTTTTAGCAGGAGATTTAAATGATGAAAGCTTTGACAAAGTTAATAGTGGAGATTATTCAGAATTTATTAAACAATATGCAAATACCGGAAGCAGTTTGAGTGCTGATTTTAATGATGATGAAATTGTTAACTCTGGGGATTATAGTATTTTTCTCCGTAACTATAGTAAAAATGGAGAAGGATTATCTAACTACTAAGAGAGTATGAAAAAACTAAGTTTACCCTTATCAATTATTATTTTACTATTATGTATGGGTATTGGGGGAGTAGCGGTTGGATTTAGTTTTGGTTCTGGTATTGGGAGTTATTTGATACCAGTACAATCAACTAAACCAGCTGATAGCCTGGAAACAGATACAAAATTACAACCACAAGTGGCTCAAAATATTATTAGTCAAACTGAATATCCAGCTCAAGTGGCAGTGAGTTTTGAAGATGAGGAAGGTGCTATTGGCCAAGCAGTTTTAGCTCAAATTAGCTTGAATACTGGTGAAACAGAAGTTAATGGCTTTGATATTATTTTGCACTACGACCCACAGGAATTTATAAGCAACCAGACTACCGTAGCTATCTCTCCAGAGCTAGAAGAAAATTTTGCTACTATTGCAGTCAATAAGATTGATCAAGAAAAAGGAGAAATTACCTTGAGTGCTTTGACTGATCTTGACAATAGTTTCAAAGGGGAGCTTAATCTAGGTTCGATCTTGCTAAGCCCACAGCAGTCTGGTACGCTTAAAGTGGATGTAGTTTTTGATGGTCCAGGACAAGCAACTGTTAATACACAGGTTCATGGATCTAGTAGTAAAGTCAATTTAGTCGGTAAAGTAGTTGAAGCTACTTTAACCGTAAATTAATATGAAATCTGCCCATAGCATCCTTTCATTATTTCTTGGATCGGTATTGCTCCTATTGAGTGCAAGTGGAGTGTGGGCAGCTAGCCTTAAATTATCACCAGCCAGTGGAAGCTATGACGAAGGTGATAGTTTCTCTGTTAAACTAGATTTGGTGGTAAGCAGTGAATCAGTTGATGGGGTAGATGCAGTTTTAAATTTTGATGAAGATAAGCTGGAAGTAACCCAAATTACAGAAGGAACATTATTTGATAACCATCCAGTTAAAAGTTTTGATAATACCAATGGCAAAATTACCATTTCAGCTTTGGTCGCAAGTACCAATCCAGTTGATCCAGTGACCACTAGTGGAACTATTGCTACTATTACCTTTAAGGCTATAGACGGAGGCACGGCTGCAGTTGATTTTGTCTTACAAACTGATGATAGTGTGAATTATTCCTATATTTCCGAGAATGAGACTAGTAATAATATTTTAAGTGGTCGAACCAATGGATCCTATACAATTACAGCTGACGATGGAGCTGATGATGATGGTGATACGGGAGGATTCGGAGGAGCTGGAACCACTACCACTTTACCCTCTGCTGGACATGCTGAGCAACTCCTTTTTCTTTTAGGAGGAGGTATTACCTTAATGATAATTGGTTTACTGAGTCGAAAATATCAAAAATTGCTTCAAAAATAGATAAAGTTCATCTTGCTTCATAAGACTTTAGTACGCTAGACTAAGAGATATGTCTTCATCAAAATTACAATATATTTTAATTGTTCTGAGTTTTATTGTTATTTTTCAAGCTATCTTTATTACTGACTATTTTATTGGTCAAAGCCATCAAAACCAACCAGTTGCAGAGCAACTACCTCAGGAAGTAATTGCTCAGGCCAAATCTGAAGCCCAAACTTTTGTTGTCCCGTCTGATACAGCTCCAGTTGCTAAGATGTGGTTGGAACCAATTGGGTCAAATCAACTAGCTCTATTTTTAGACAGCAAAAAACCAGCCCAGTTAGTTCAGGCTAAATTACAATTTGATCCCCAAAACACTACAATTCTTGATTTAGAGCCAGAAATAGAAGGAATCCAACTTCGCTTTGGCCAATTGCAAACCTATCTTTTAAATCAAGTTGATCAAGAGTCAGGTCAAATTACACTCTTAGCAGAAATACCAGCTTCAGTTTCTGGACAGCTTTTATTGGCAACTATACAGCTTGCTAGTGGTAGTGCTCAACCAACCTGGGTGTATTTACCTAGTAGTCAAGAAGGTAGCTATTTTTTGGATTGGGACAATAACATTATTGATTTAACTATTGATCATGATTAAAAAATCTTTAAGCCATTTACTATTTTTAGGTTTAGCTTTTTTTCTAGGAATTATAGCTACTACTTTTGGTTGGGTGATGTTTTTGATTCTGACTAAGCAGTTGCCAGTATCAAAACAAGGAGAACTATTTGTAGTTGAGGAGTATCGACCAGCTGATATCGTGATTGATGTATCTCAAGTAGTAGGTGAAGTTAAGCCTTTATGGTCAGGATATGCTCAGGGCGGAGAAGAAATGTATACCAATATGCTGGCCGGAACAGAAAACCTGCTCAAACAAACTCACCCGACTTATATTCGTTTGGATCATATTTTTGATGATGATTATTATGGTGTGGTAAGTGGTAGTAGTGGCAATCTCAACCTTAATTGGACTAAGCTTGACCAAGCTGTTGATAGTATTTTGGCAACTGGAGCTAAACCTTTTTTAGCTTTAACATATATGCCTAAAGCCTTAGCAGCTTCCAAGATTGACCAACCTTACAATTGGAATGATTGGCAATATTTAGTCAAACAAACTATCAAACATTACAGTGGTGATAAAAAAATTAGCAATGTCTATTATGAGGTCTGGAATGAGCCTGATCTAGAATCATTTGGAGCCTGGAAATATCATGGTGGCAAAAACTATCTGACCTTATATGCTACTGCCGCTAGGGCTGCACAGCAAGCCCGAGATGAGCGGGTAGAGCCATTTAAATTTGGAGGACCAGCTACTACGGCTTTGTATCAAAATTGGGTTTTAGCCCTAACTGAACTAACTAAAGAACAAAATCTTCCCCTTGATTTTATTTCTTGGCATCGATATGCCTACAGTCCAAGTCAATTTGAAGAAGATATGCAAGAGCTTGAAACGTGGCTGGGTTCAGATCATCAATATGAGTTTGTTATTTCAGAATGGGGTCCTGATCCGGGTAAAACTGCCATTTATTCTGGGCGTTATGCTGCTGCCCATGCTGTAGCAGTTTCCCGTCAACTGCTGGAAAAACTTAACTTAGCCTTAGCTTTTGAAGTCAAAGATGGACCCGAGCAAGCTGATTTTGGATGGGGAGTATTGACTTATGGTATCAGGCCCAAACCCCGCTATTATGCCCTGACATATTTAGCTGATATGGTTGGACCTCGTTTTGCCTTGTCCGGTGAAGGGAGTAATGTGACAGCTTGGGCAGTGGGTAATGACGGTAAGTATAAAGTTATTGTAAGCAATTTTAATGTTAGTGGTAGTCAGACTGAAGAATTTCCTATCGAATTTACCAATATTGAACCTGGTCAGTATCAACTATCATGGGAAACATTGAGTGGTAAATCAGATAGTCGGGTTTTGACTATTGATAAACAAGGCTTGCCTGTTAGGGAATATTTTACAATGGCTGATAACGATGTTTTAAAAGTTCGCTTAGTGTTACTTGAGCCATATCAAAAACAAGAAAACATAGTTGATACCACCGCTAATACTCCGACTCAATCAAATTCTGCTGGGAGTATTCATAGTGGTTTCAAACGAGTAATCTTGGAGAATAATCAAGAATAAAGAGAGTATTTTAATACCTACCCTTATCTTTATTAGATCTTTTGTTTTGAACTTATAGTTCTTGTGAAGATGGCTATAGTGTACTTCTTACGAGAAGCGCGGTGGAAAAGAAAATCAGATGCTATTAAAAAAACACCTCTACAAATGTAGAGGTGTTTTGCATTCACTATTAACTTACAATCTATTGTTCTCCGCCTTCAACTTGAGCTGCCGGCGTAGCTTCTTGTTGATTAAGTTCTCCAAAACCATTTTCAACTTCAGGAGCTAATTCCTGTTGTTCTCCTTCTTCAAAATTGACTTGAGTAGGTCTGGGAGTTGGAGTTGGTTCAGGTTCAGTTAGCTGGCTTTCCCGTTTGGTTGCAGCAGTAGTAGCTTGTTGCAATTCAGCTGGCAAAAGTTTTTGTAACTCATTTAGTTCATTGACAGCTTTATCATGATCAGCGCTATTAGGATCAATGAGCTGAACCACATTTTGCATAGCTGCATAGGCTTGGACATTTTGACCAGTTTGCTTATAAGCATTGCTTAAATTGTAGTAGGCGTTGGCATAGTCAGGTTTTAAGACAATAGCTTGTTTAAATTGATCAATAGCTTCTTCGTAGCGGCCCAAGGAATAAAGCAGTCCGCCAAAATCAAGCCGCAACTGAGGATTGGTATTATCCAATCTAATAGCTTGAATATAAGAGGTGATAGCCCACTGATCAGCCCCTTGAGCAAAGTTGATCAGTTGTCGGTAAATTTTAGCTAAATTAACCCAACTATTAGAATTGTCTGGGTCTAGAGCTACAGCAGCTTTACCTTCTCTAATACTTTGGGAAATCAACTGAGTGATCTTTTGTCGATCATCGTCAGTGAGCTTTTCTTTGGTAGCCAAAGCATTAGCTAAGGCTAGATTAGTATTTGAGTAAGATAGATGATACCGCTGCATGTATGGATTGAGCTGAATAGCTCTAATCTGGGCATTGTAGGTATCAGTACCTCTATTTTCAGCTGCATATTGCAAGCTTTGACCAAAAGCAGCTTCGGCCATACTGGCTCTAACTACAAAAACTCCCAAAATTACACTACCTAAAATTAAGATAGCAGCTGGAGCTATAGCAAGACCGGATTCAACAACAGTTGCTTTATCCTTTTTCAAATTAAGGAGCAGTGTTCCAAAAATGAAAAATACAGCCAAAAGAACAGTGTTGGCTGGAATAATTAGAGTAATTAGTAAGCTAGCCACAAATGCAACTGATACAGCCGTAGCCGCAGTTGATTTTTTATATCCGGTCAAAGCAGCCTTAACAAAAGTCAAAGCTAATAAAATCATAGCAGCTAAACCAACCAAACCTAGAGTGGTAAAAACAGTCAACCATTCATTTGATGAGGCTCCGAAGCGGATAAACCAACCATCACTTTGATTTAAAACCACTGGTCGGAATTTTGAAAAAGCCATGGCAAAATTTTCTGGACCAACTCCTAAAAAGGCAGTTTTACCATTTTTAAGCTGATCAACCGCAATTGACCAACCACTAGCATATGGTAAATAGCGAGGAGTAGCATCCTGACCTGGTAAGATTTGCGCAACGGCAAAAACCAAAGCTATGGTTTGAAGACCAGCTACTACAAACAGTAGAACTTTTTGACCAACCTGCTTGACTTTTAAACTATAAACAAGAGTAGCTGCCAAGGCCATAATCAGAAAACTCAGCAAAGCTACTTGTGAACCAACCGGAGTAAAAATCTTTTGGCCATACATAGGGGCAGTCAAGATTTTACCCAAAACTTCAAAAAAGGCTAAAATTTGCATTAGGCTGACTAAAAAGCTGGAAGCAATAAAAGCCAAAAGCACTGGCTTGATTTTATCTTTTATTAAGACTAAAGAACTAAAGACAATAGCAATCAGAGCCAACAGTAAACCAGACTTACCATAGAATGGTGTGACGATAACTGGTTGATTGACAAAAATTGAAATTAACAACACACCAGCTAATAGCACTAAAGGAATCAGATAGCGTTTGGCTGGAAGGATAATTTTCCGTTCCAGGATCATATAGACACCAGTAAAAATGATCATGATTAAAGCAGTGCCAATGGTGATAAGCCATTTAGGAAAATCAAACACATTAGCAGCAGTCATGGGACTGATGACTAAGGGGATGGCAAAGGTATAAATTACTAACAAGATTAGAGCCGCCTTGGTGATGAAGGCACTAATCGGGTGGGAGAGGCTTTGTTCTTCCATAGGATGTAGAGTGACTAGTTAGTAACAGCAAAACAATAACACAGTTTACCTAATAAGCCAAGCCCTTGTAAAGAGCGATTTTCCTCTGAAAACGAAGAAAAACCGCAGTGGTGTCAAAATTGTTTTGAACTGGCAACTAATCAGGTTTTACATAATTTTTTAGCCTCTTTAATAAACTAAGCCACTAGGAATAAATTATTTAAATGTCATTGTCCCACCAGTATAGTCCATTTTTACCTCTTCAACAGTTCTGACTTTCATTGATCTTAACAATTACTACCTTTTATAGTGATTTTGTCACCACCACAAAAAATCATAGTGATTTGAGTTACGTAAGTTATGCATACAATATCGCTTTGTAAAAGCAGCGACTAGCTTATATTTATGTTTATATAGTATTCTTTTTTAAACACTGGTGACACTTTTATAAAAAAATATCAATATTTAGTAACTTGTTTAGTTGATAATCCACCAATTGAAGGTAACATCGGCGTTATGTTTTTTAGAAAGAGCTACAGTAAATGAACCAGTTTGAGTTTCACTTTGCTCAACTTTTTGTTTGACAAAGAGTACATTGTTACCAGTATCTGAAGTTGGAGTGATATATACCAAGGAGCCTGGGGTAACATTGCTGTTTTCAATAATAAGCATAGTTTCTCCAGCTGGAATGACAGCAGTACCGGCGGTAGCATTAGAAGTTACAGTTGGATCAATTGGGTTACCAACTACGCCGGAAGTGGTAGCTTCTTTAGCATCAGCAATGATTAGCTTTCTTAGTTTACCTGAGCCAGAAGCATCAATAGCAGCCACTTCTTCATTGTTGGCCAAAACTGAGAATTTAGTATTGGCTGAATCAGTAGCATTAGAAGTGGTACCTAAATTAACTGTCAGACCATCTTCGGCTTCAATCAGCGAGGCAAACAACGATCCAGATACGGTAGCATCATGGGTAGTTAGGCTGTCAAAAGAAGCTCCTTGAGCAGTAATGTTTCCAGCT
>JAAZOH010000035.1 GCA_012797845.1 Candidatus Beckwithbacteria bacterium | reverse complement strand
TAAACTCAACAGGATAGTGCACTTTCATCCAAGCAGTTTGATAGGCAATCATGCCATAAGAAGCTGAATGAGCCTTGTTAAACCCATAGCCAGCGAATTTCTCGATATAACCCCAAACGGTATCAGCAATTTTTTCGGTGTAGCCTTTTTTCTTGGTGCCGTCGAAAAATTTCTTCTTCTCTTTTTTCATGATTTCAATCTTTTTCTTGCCAATAGCCCGGCGCAAAATATCAGCTTCCCCTAGGCTATAACCAGCCATAACATTAGCAATTTGCAAGCATTGTTCTTGGTAAACGGCGATACCATAGGTTTCGGCTAAAATCGGTTTGAGATCATCATGAGGATAATGAATCCGATCCGGGTTTTCTTTACCGGCAATAAAATCATCAATCAGGTCCATGGGGCCTGGCCGGTACAAAGCCACCAAAGCGGCAATATCACTAAATTTGCTAGGTTTTAGATTTTTAGCTACCCGTCGCATGCCGCCAGACTCCATTTGAAACACGCCAATTGTTTCGCCTTTGCTAAATAGCTCATAGACTTTTTTATCGTCCAAATCCAGATTATCAATATCAACATCAATGCCCCGCTCGGCTTTAACAATATCAATGGCTTTTTGCAGGATTGATAAATTACGTAGACCCAAAAAGTCCATTTTCAAAAGCCCGATAGCATCGTCAGAAACATTACAGTCCAAAGCCCGCATATCATACTGAGTGACGATCTTGCCATGTTTTTCCTCTTTTTGGAGAGGACAGTAGTTGGTAAAAGTGGTGGGAGCAACCACCACAGCCGCAGCATGTACTGAAGCGTGACGGACATTGCCCTCAACTTTAATAGCTAAATTGATCAGTTTTCGAAAGGTTGGTGATTCGTAAGCTTCTTTAAATTCTTTAACTGTTTGCAAAGTATCTTTAAGAGAAACCCCAAAGGGAACCATTTTAGCCAGTCGATCAGGGTCAGCATACGGTAAACCTAAAACCCGGCCGATATCGCGAATAGCAGCCCTGGCTTCCATACGGCCAAACGTGATAATCTGGGCAACTTTATCTTCGCCATATTTTTTACGGACATAATCAATGGTTTCATCGCGGCGGTCGTCAGCAAAGTCCATGTCAATATCTGGTGGTGTGGGCCGGGCCGGATTTAAAAAGCGCTCAAACGGTAAATCATGAACCAAAGGATCAAGAGTAGTAATATCTAAAACATAGGAAACTAAAGAACCAGCGGCACTGCCCCGGCCAGGGCCAACTCTAATACCATGCTCTTTGGACCAACGGACAAAATCTTCGTAAATTAAAAAATAAGAAGCAAAACCTTTGTCACAGATGATTTCCAGCTCATAATCAATCCGGTCTTTGTACTCTTCTAATTTTTCCGGGAAGCGGTCATTTATTTTTTTATATGTTAATTCTTTTAAATATGCTTCGTCAGTCATACCTTTAGGAATAGGAAAATGTGGCATGATCCGGTCACCAAGTTTAATGGTGACATTGCACTTTTTAGCTACTTCTAAAGTGTTGGAAATAGCATCAGGAATATCAGCAAACAAAGCTTTCATTTCTTCTTGAGGTCGTAAATAATATGTCGGGGAATTAAGCATAGTCATGCGGTCTGTGTCTTCAACCAGCTTTTTAGTTCCCACTGCAATCAGAGCATCTTGAGCTTCGGCATCATCTTTATCTACATAATGCACATCATTAGCAGCAATCAAGGGAATGCCAAATTTTCGAGACAGCTCAATGATGCCTTTATTAGCAATTTCTAAATCGCTCTCACCTTCATGGCGTTGCAATTCTAAATAAAAATCATCACCAAATAAATCCAGAAATTTTTTTGTGACTTTTTCAGCATTTTTATCATCTTGAGCTAAAATAGCCTGACCAATTTCTCCTTGTACGCAAGCAGAAGTAGCAATGAGACCTTCGTGGAGTTTTTCTAAAATTTCCCAGTCAATTCTAGGTTTGTAATAATAGCCTTCCAGATGAGCAGCAGTCACCAAGCGCATCAAGTTTTTATAGCCTTCATTGTCTTTAGCCAGTAAAACCATGTGATAGCGGATTTTGTCTTTTTGGGTATCGCGGTCAAAACGAGAAGCACGAGCCACGTAAACTTCACAACCTAAAATTGGTTTAATACCGGTTTTGATACAGTTGACGTAAAATTCGTGAATGCCATACATAGCTCCATGATCGGTCAAGGCGATGCTATCCATACCTAAATCTTTAGCTTTCTGAGCCAGGTCTTTAGTTTTGGCAAGACCATCGAGTAATGAGAATTCACTATGATTGTGAAGATGAACAAAGTCAGGCATGATAGTTTTCACGCAATTAGCGTGTGCAACTAGTTTAGACCACTAGGGGTTGAGTGTGAAGAGGGAAAATACGCACAGTAATATTGTGTTATTTTTCATTTTTGATATGGTTAATAAGTATAATAAATAAAAACATATTGCACTCAAAAATATATGCCCATAATATTACCTCCAGAATTTGCCCCAATAAAATTAATAAAAGGAATTGAAGAAGTTGATGATGAAACCTTAAAAAGAATCTTAGTACTAAAAACTTCTAAAGACTTTCCAAATAATTCGGTAATTGAAATTCCTAATGATCCAACTTTTTTACACGTTGATACTCTTAAACTCGAAGGTACAAAAATCCTAGGTAAACCACCAGAAATGTTGTCGGGTTTAACATTGACTGGAGTTAATGTTTTTTTCTGTCATGCCGAAAGTACCAGACATAAAATGTGGACTACGAGGTCGCTTATCTCAATTCCAGCACTTTTATCAGAATTTAAAAAAAGCCATTCATTAGCTGTTGCACTTACCTGCAATCCAGGATCTTTTAAATTGGATAGCGACCTAATTTACCCTATTGGTTCAGCTTGTCCAATTCCGTTTTGTTATAATTATGCAGATAAAGGAATTTCTCTTCAACTTCATTGTGCGTTTATTGAACGTGAAGCGTTTCGTCCGACGTTTTATGTACCAGCAAGATATTTTAACAAAGAATAAATTTATATTTTTTTGTGAAGTAGCTTATTAACTATCTTCGCGTCAGCCTTACCTTGCGTTTCTCGCATCACCTGTCCAACTAAAAATCCTAAGACCTGAGTCTTGCCAGCTTTATACTGCGCAACTATTTGGGGATTGGCTGCTAAAACTTTTTCGATAATCGGCTCTAATTCTGAGGTATCTGAAACTGTTTCGGCTTTTTCTTTAGCAATTTGTTCAATTACTGCTTCAGGTTTTAGTTTTTGCCAATCCACTTTTTTATTTTTAATCGCATTGGCAATAGTTAGTGAATCAATATCTTTACCCTTCCCGGCTTTAATTGTTTCTTCGTAATACTTAGCTAGAACCTCTATGTCGGTTAAAAATTGAGCTGTTTCTCGAGGTAACTTATACTCACTTACAAAACGAGCTAATTTTTCATCAGGTAGTTCTGGCAATTTACTTTTAAGCTCATCAAGTTCCTCGCTTGTAAATTCCATAGGGGGAATGTCTGGTTCAGGAAAATAACGATAATCTTGAGCTTCTTCTTTGCTACGTTGGGAAACAGTTTTATCCACGTCCTCCTGATATCCTCTGGTTTCTTGAGCCGGAGTTTCGCCTTGATCTAAAATATCAGCTTGGCGCTTGGCTTCATAAGCAATAGCTTTTTGGACATAACGAAAAGAATTAATGTTTTTGACTTCGACTTTATAATTTGGTAAGTCTTTATTCGTGTCATGTTGAGGTGAAACCGAAACATCTGAAGAATTAGATCCTTCGCTTTGCTCAGGATGACACATTTTTAGGCTCATATTCACCTCAAGTCTCATTGACCCCTTTTCCATATCGGCATCTGAAACCTTAAGATAGCGGATAATTTTTTGCAATAATTTTAAAAACTCATCAACATCTTCTGTTGACCTAAAATCAGGCTCAGTAACTATTTCAACCAGCGGTACACCGCTTCGGTTAAAATCGACCAGAGTCTTGCCATCTTTATGGACACTTTTACCAGTATCTTCTTCCATGTGGACACGAGTAATGCCAATTTCAGTGCCGCTGCTTAACTTCACCCTACCTTTAAAACAAAGTGGTTGATCATATTGGGAAATCTGGTAACCTTTAGCTAGATCTGGGTAAAAATAGTTTTTACGGTCGAATTTGGAAGTTTTAGCCAACTGGCAATTAAGAGCCAGGCCAATCAGTTGGCACCACTCAATTGCCTTGCGATTGGGTACCGGTAAAGCGCCTGGTAGACCTAAACAAACCGGGCAAGTGTGAGTATTAGGCTTGACTTGAAAATGAGAAGCAGAACAGCCGCAAAACATTTTACTCTTGGTTTTGAGCTCAACATGAATTTCTAAACCGATGATGGGTTGGTATTTATTCATTTTTATTTTCCAATTTTTGATACGTCATTTTTTTAAGGCCTTGCCACCAACTATTGGTAAAATCATCTTGGGTTCTAATATACTCCAAAAGCTCTTTGGCACTTTCTGTTTCTAAGGCTTTGGCTACATTGTCGATCCAGTTTTGCATAGCAAAACCTTGTTCAGATAACTCCTTGGCTCGGATAGCTGTGGCCAGCCATTCAGCATCTTTGGCTACAATTCCTTCTCTGGTGTTACGATGGTCAAATTCAGCCTGATAAGCCAAGATTCGATCTGCAATTTCTTTTGGCAAATTGGAAACTTGTTCTTCCAGAGCTTTTTGTTCACCATCTTTTTTATCCCAATATCTAGAGCTAATCTTATTTTGATCACCTGTTCTTAGTTCGGCATTATCATGAAATAAAACTAAACAAACTGTTTTTTGAGGATCAGCTTGTTCTAAAAAAGCCAAAACATGAGCAATCTGGCACGCACGCACAATATGTGGAGATAAATATTCAGGAAATGGCAAACCAGCTAAAACCGGACCAGAAAGTGTTTGACGATGAAACATCCCGATTTCTGAAAAAAACTTAGCTAGGTTTTGCTTGGTAATTTGATCCATCTTAATTTTGATATGACTTTAATAAAGTTATAGCTTCATCTGGTGTCTGAGCAAATTGATACAGTAAGTTCAATGGTTCTTTGATAAAACCTTTTTGTTCAATTTCTTTAATAAACTCGTTAAGTTTTTGATAAAAATTACCAAGTAAAATCATAGGCGTATTCATCTTAAGCTCGCCAAATTTTTTACGCTGAGTGATTGCCAAAAATTCCAAGATAGTTCCGAGTCCACCAGGCAAAACTAAAAACGCATCACCAATTTCTAAAATTCGTTTATTTTGTGTACCAAAATCTTGATGTGTTTCAGTTTTGGTATAAAAGGTACCAACAAACGGTTCTTTGGCAATTTGAATTGCCCATGATTCGCCTTTATGTTCAAAAGCGCCTTGATTAACTGTGTTCATAACGCCTGGCCCACCACCAGTTATAGTTGTAAAACCATTTTGAGCCAAAGTCTTGCCTACTTGATAGCCAAGATCTAAATACTCTTTAACTTCGCAGGCGCTACAGAAAACACAGATTTTTGTAAGTTTCATAAAATAGGTGTTTGCTGATGCCAGTTAGTAATCTGCTGATAATAATGAGGTAGTTTTAAAACTCTCGCTTCGTCACCCATTTTGCCAATAATTTGTAAACCAACTGGTAAACCATCCACAAAGCCACAAGGGATACTTATGCCAGGTAAACCGGCAATAGAACTGGCTTCGACCAGCACATCTTGCATCTCGCCAAACATGGCTTGGCCCTGTGTTGCTCCCAATGGTAAAGCCAAACTAGGACTAGTTGGAGCAACTAATAAATCAACTTGCTCAAATACTTTTTCAAAATCCTGCATAATTTTGGTGCGGACTTTTTGGGCTTTTTTATAGTAAGCATCATAGTAGCCTACTGATAAAGCAAACGTGCCTAGCATAATCCGGCGTTTAGCTTCATCGCCAAAATAGCTGCGGTCATGACCATAACGAACCCCATCATATCTGGCTAAGTTGGACGAAACTTCGCTACGCTGCAAAATGGTATAAATGGCAATGGCATATTTAGGGTCAAGCAAGCTGACTTTACTAAAGGCAAGTTTGTTATTTTTTTTCAAGCTGTCAATCGCTTGTAAAACTGTTTCATTAACACCCTTTTCAGCTTTGTCTAAAAAATATTCATCAATCACGCCGATTTTTAGTTTATTATCAATATCTAAACTATCTATTTGCCAAGAGTTTTCAGGAATAGTAGTAGCATCATGGCTGTCTTTGCCGGCGATGACAGATAAAACTAAAGCTGCATCTTCAGCAGTTTGGGTAATAGGGCCGGGAGAATCAGTTGAAGAAGCCATGGCTACTACCCCATATCGGGAACAACGGCCATAGCTGGGTTTTAAGCCTGTTACACCGCACCAGGAAGCTGGTTGGCGGATCGATCCAGCCGTTTCGCTACCAATGGCAAAAACAGTCATGGCAGCAGCTTGAGCGGCTGCACTGCCTCCAGATGAACCACCCGGCAAACGCTTAATATCCCAAGGATTTTTAGTAGGACCAAAATCAGAAGTTTCCGTACTAGAGCCATGGGCCCAAGCATCCATATTGGTTTTACCAAGCAGTATCGCACCAGCATCTTTTAGTTTTTGGCTAACGGTTGATTCATAGGTAGGGATATAGTTTTCTAAAACCTTTGATGAGGCGGTAGTTTTTAAGCCTTTAGTTAAAAAATTATCTTTTAAGACAAAAGGTACGCCTTCCAGAGGTTTGCCTTGGGGATTTTGGTCAATTTCTTTAGCCTGCTTGAGAGCTTCTGCTTCGTTAAGGGTAAGAAAAGCACTGAGTTTTTGATCATGTTTTTTAATTTGCTCAAAACATGACTGGACTAGCTCCAAACTAGAAATCTTCTTGGTTTTTAAATCTACTAGTGCTGATTTGACTGTATAGTTCATTGGTAATTATTTAACTTTTTTTGATGGTAGCTGGAACCACAAAGTAACCATCTTGTTTTTTATCAGTTCCCGATAAAGCTTCTTCCTGGCTTAAACTTTCGCCTACTTCATCATCTTTAAAAACATTGGTTAAACCAGTGACCTGGGAAGTTTCCAAAACATCGTTGGTATCTAATTCTTGCAAAACCTCAATATAATTTATTGCTTCGGAGAGCTGGTCTTGAAATTTGGAGATTTCTTCATCAGTCAGTGTCAAATTAGCCAATTTAGCAATATGTTTGACTTCATCTGAGGAAAGCTGTTTTTTACTCATGGAGGTAGTATAGCAAAAAAATTAGCTGATGCTGACCTGATTTTTCGAAAAATCTATAACAATTTTATTTCCGCTTTGTATTTTCCCCTCAATAATTTGCAAAGCTAGTTCATCTAAAATTTCATTTTGAATCACTCGTTTTAAAGGTCTGGCGCCAAAAGCTGGATCAAAGCCAGCCAAAGCTAAATGTTTTTTCAAAGCTTCGGTAAATGTTACAGTAATATCTTGTTTGGCTAAACGTTTAGCAACTAACTTTAGCTGATTATCAACAATTTTGCTAAGCATAACTTGGTTCAAAGCTTGGAACAAAATAATGTCATCAAGCCGATTGATAAACTCAGGTTTAAAACTCTGTTTAACTAGTTCAAAAACTTGATTTTGAAGTTGGTCCTGATCTTTTTTACTTTGCTTGTCGGCATATTCCTGGATCAGCTGGCTGCCAATATTGGAAGTCATAATGATAATGGTATTTTTAAAATTAACGGTTCGACCTCGACCATCAGTCAAACGGCCATCATCCAAGATTTGTAAAAAGATATTAAAGATTTGCGGATGGGCTTTTTCAATCTCGTCAAATAAAATGACTGAAAATGGTTTACGCCGGACAGCTTCAGTTAGTTGGCCGCCTTCATCAAAACCAATATAACCAGGAGGTGCGCCGATCAGACGGGCCACGCTATGTTGCTCGCTATACTCACTCATATCAATGCGAACTAGGGCTCGTTCATCATTAAACAAAACTTCTGCTAAAGCTTTGGCTAGTTCAGTTTTGCCTACACCAGTTGGACCCAAAAACATAAACGAGCCAATAGGCCGGTCTTCTTCAGCAATCCCCGAGCGGGAACGGCGGATAGCATTAGCAACTTCTTTGACAGCTTCATCTTGGCCCACTACCCGTTTATGCAATTCTTGCTCTAATTCAGTCAATTTTTGCGACTCAGATTTTAAAAGCCTTGAAACCGGAATATTGGTCCAAGCCGAAACTACTTCAGCAATATCTTCATCAGTGACTGCTTCTTTGATTAGCTTTTGATCGGTAGGAATCTGATCCCACTTCAGCCCTAGTTCTTTGATTTGTTTTTCAATTTCTGGGATTTGGCCATATTTGATCTTGGCAGCTTCATCAAGCCTTACTTCCCGCTCAGCTTGGTCTAGTTTTGTTTTGGCTTGTTCGATTTCTTCGCGCTTCCCGCTTAGTTGTTCAAACAGTTTTTTTTGACTTTCCCAACGGCTTTTTAAATCAGTAAACTGTTCTTTTTTATTGGCCAAATGTTTACGGACTTCTTCTAGACGATCTTGATTTTTTTCTTTTTTCAAAGCTTTTTCTTCAATCTCCAATTGGGTAATTTCCCGTTGTAGCTGATCCATGTCACTAGGCATGCTTTCAGCTTCAATCTTAAGCCTGCTGGCAGCTTCATCAATCAGATCAATAGCTTTATCTGGCAGAAAGCGGTCAGTGATATAACGGACTGATAGATTAACCGCTGCAATGATGGCATCATCAGTGATAGTAATACCATGATGGACTTCATACTTTTCTTTGAGGCCCCGTAAAATAGCAATACTGTCTTCAGGGCTAGGCTCATCCACAAAGACTGGCTGGAAGCGGCGTTCAAAAGCTGCATCTTTTTCTATGTACTGACGGTATTCTTTAAAAGTAGTGGCGCCAATAGTCCGTAGTTCACCTCGAGCTAGAGCGGGTTTGAGCATATTGGAAGCATCAACTGCGCCTTCAGCTCCACCAGCACCCATTAAGGTATGTAACTCATCAATAAAGAGAATATAGCGGCCTTCGCCTTTTTTAATTTCAGTCAGCAGAGCTTTAAGCCGCTCTTCAAACTCGCCTCGAAATTTTGCTCCTGCTAAAAGTGAAGCTAGATCAAGACTTAGGACATCTTTATTTTTTAAAGTCTCAGGGACATCGCCAGCCGCAATCCGCTGGGCTAAACCTTCGGCAATAGCGGTTTTACCTACTCCCGGATCACCTATCAAAACTGGGTTATTTTTGGTCCGGCGGGACAAAACCTGCATCACTCGCCTGATTTCGCTATTGCGGCCAATCACCGGATCCAGCTTGCCGTCACGGGCTAAGTTAGTAAGATTAATCGTATATTTTTCTAAAACTTGATAAGCTCCTTCAGGATTGGGGTTATCAGCTGATTGATTGCCACGGATAGCCATAATTTCTCTTCTTACTTTATGTATATCAAAGTTTAACTGTTTTAGTATACTTCTGCTTTGGCAGTCTGTCAATGAGAGTGCCAGAAGTAAATGCTCCCGACTAATGTAACTGTCCCCTATTTGTTCAGCTTGTTTAGCAGCTTCCACTAAAACTTGATTAAAGCTTCGGGAAATACGAGGCTCAGTTGCTATTGAAGATTGAGGCAGTTTTTCAATTTCCTGATCTACTTTTTGACTAATTTGACCAACATCTAACCCGGCTCTTTCTAAGACCTGAGAAACAATTCCAGATCTATCTCGAAGCAAAACCTTAAAGAGATGAAGGTCAGAAATTTCAGGATTTTTATTTTTTTGAGCCTGTTCAAAAGCAGCAGCTAAACTTTCCTGAGATTTTTGAGTTAGGTTTTGAAGATTGGGCATCAAAATACTTTATATAGATGTAGATGAACAAAAACAAGCTATTAACATAGCTGCTTTAGCTTTTCGTGCAGTAGAAATATCAGCTTGAATAGCTGCTTGTAAATCCAAACTGTTTGTTGAAACAAGCATATCATTTAGGGAATTAATTTTTTCTTGTAAGTATGTAATTAAACCATTTGGATCAGCAGATTCCCTTAGTGCTTGTAAATCCCTTAATCTTTCCTGAGAAGCAGCGGGAAGTTGCGTTTCAAAAGTTGATAAATGCGCAATATCTTGATCTAAAATAGCTAATGCTTGAACGTTACAATCTTGTGGAGATAATGTTTCAGACATATTGTCACAATATAAGCAGGTTATTGTTTTTTTAAATTTATAACTAACTCATTGCTTCCAATGCTTTGATTCGCTGCTCAATAGGTGGATGGGTCATAAATAACGTAGCAAACCAGCCCACGCCACCATGACGGTTCTTCAAAGGATTGGTAATGTATAAATGAGCAGTAGCTTTGTTGGCCGCCTCCAGAGGCTCCTGGTCAGCATCGAGTTTTCTTAGGGCATTTATAAGTCCTGAAGGTTGTCTTGTCAACTTTACTGCCGAAGCGTCAGCTAAAGATTCTCTTTGTCTTGATAAAGCTAATTTAATAAGTTGAGCAATTAAAGGTGAAAGCAGAGCTAAAACTACTCCAATCAACCCAATAACCATACGTAACTGACCTTCCTGTCCCTTACTATTACTACGCTTACCATAAAACGAAGCCCGCAAAAACCAATCTGCTAAAAGCGTTACAAAGCCAACCAAAATAGTTACGATTGACATCAAGCGAATATCATAATTTTGAATATGAGATAACTCGTGAGCAATTACTCCTTCCAGTTCGGTTCTATCTAATCTCTGAAGAATACCAGTTGTGGCACAAACTACGGCATGTTGCGGATCTCGACCTGTGGCAAACGCGTTCATGGCTGTGTCATCAATGACATAAAGCTTTGGCATGGGAATACGGGCAACCATAACCAAGTTTTCCGTAGCGGTGTAAAAGTTGAAAAACTCTTGGCGAGTAGCCGGACGAGCTTTAGAGATGGTTAAAATAATCTTGTCACTATACCAATAGCTGCCAAAGCTCATAATGCCGGAAATAATCAGAGCTAAACCCACGAAGCCAGTGCCATAATCCATGGCTTCGCCTATAACCCAGGCAAAAACTGAAATAAATACTACAAATAAAACCATGATTATCCAGGTTTTACGTTTGTTACTGGCTGTGGCTTCATAAACATTCAACATACAATGCAATTGTTTGAAAAACTAATGCTTACAAAAATCCTGGAGAACTACAAAGCATAGCTCTCCAGGATGATAAATTATTATAATTCTACTTTTGGAGCCTTGGTTTCGGCAGCTGAAACAGACAAAGCTTCTTCAGCGTCAGCCATCTTGAGGCCTGGTTGTTTTTTAAAGCCAAAAATCATAGCTACAAAATTACTGGGAATGGAAACGATTTTCATATTGTAGTCAGCTGTCAGGTCAATTAAGGTTCGGCGGGAATACATGACTTTATCAGCAGTATCACGCAACTCTTCCATGAGTTTTTGAGTAGATTCAGAAGCTTTCAGCTCGGGAGTCGATTCAAACAAAGCGTTGATTGGAGCCATAGCTTTTTGTAAAGCCGTACTAGCATCAACCAAAGCTTGAGCATCACCGCCTTTACCCACTGCATCCATGACACCTTTACGAGCGTCGGTAATAGCTTTAAAGATATCTTTCTCATGCTTCATGTAACCTTTAACGCTAGCCACTAAGTTAGGGATTAAATCAGCCTGTCTTTTTAGCTGATTACCAATTTCTTGGATAGAAGCTTCAATTTGAGTTTTAACTTGAACAAAGTTGTTATAGGTAGCAAATAGCCAGATTGCAATCAAAACTATTGCTCCCAAAATGATGTATGGAATCATATATCTACGCAACCTGTTAAAATTTGATTGCGTTCCAAAAACTTTTTAATTACCACTACTATACCACAATTTTTACATTCTTAGCAATTAGGAGCTTTGTCTGCTAATTGCAATGATTGTTTTTAGATCGTAAATAAATTATAATTCAACTCTGTTATAAACAGTAATATATTTTATATGGCTAATTTACAAGAATCTAGGCAAAGAGGTAACTTGAGTCCTGAAGAACTTAGAGCGATAATAAATTTTAGAGTTGAAACTGGAAATAATGATATACGTGTGAGTAAGGACACACTACATGAAATAGCTATGGGTTTAAGGAACCCAAATGAACAAGTAGAAGATTAATTTTTTTGGGGTTGTAGCTCAGTTGGTTAGAGCGTCCGCCTGTCACGCGGAAGGCCGCGGGTTCGAGTCCCGTCAACCCCGCTCAACGGGACACCTATGGTGTCCTTTTGTAATATATATTGGTAAATCGGACTAATACTGTGGTTCAAACTCCCGCTATAATCCCACTCTAAACCACTAGGAAAGATTGAGCCCAGCAATACCCTGATCTGGTTGGGATTTGACTCCTGGTAGGTTTTTCCTAAATCAGCCAACTTAGTTTTCAAGAAATCTGTAAGTTTATTGATGTCATAGCTATCAAACCTTGACTCCTCTTTTAGTAGTTGCAGCCGAGTTAAGCTATCTTCCAAGATTTTGGCTTGTTCTTTGTAAATTTCATCAGAGTAGAGACCTTCTAAATTCTTTGCAACTAAGACTTTCCGTTTTGCCCGGATTTCATCTACTTTTTTATCTATTTCCCTTTCTCTGTTTTCTAGTAAGGTTTTTCTTTTATTAAAAATAGCAACAATGCTGTTTATAAATTGGTTGAGCGTTTCAGGTTTGGGTGTAATTTGTTTTAACAGATTTTCTACAGCGCTTTCTAACTCAACTGCTTTTATAGATTTTCCAGTACAGGCTTTACCGCAGCGGTAGTATGGATATTTGGCATTTCTACCCTTACTCCAGCCAGCGGTTAGGCCAGTACCACAACGTTGGCATCTTACGATTCTTTTTAGCGGAAAATCTGAATTATCTGAGCTTCTTTGAGATAAGGGAATTTTAGTAAGGTTACGACCATCCAGAATAGATTGAACTTTATAAAATATAGCTTCAGAAACCATAGGTTGATGCTGCCCTTGTACCTCCTCTGGGTACTTGGTAGATGTGATAATACCGATATAAAACTTTGATCTAAAAATTCTTTGTACTGTTTGGGCTCTTACTGTATATTTTTTGCCGCTGTAAGTAGCCCCGATATTCCAGGAATCCATAATTTTGGCCATCTCTCGTAAGCTTTTAGTGCCGGTTGCCATAAGCTCCCAAGCGTCAATCATTTTGTCCCAGACCTCTAAATCTTTTTCTACTTTACCGTTTTTTAAAATATAACCCAATGGTGGTTTATTTAGGGGAAGTCCAGATAAAAACCGCGCCCGCAATCCATTTCTGGCGCGTTCGCTCCTAATATCATTGTCGAGCTGGGCAAAGCCAGCCAGAATAGTTTCGATCAGCTTTTCTGTAGGACTATCTCCTGTCGGCTCGGTTGCTGAAAATATGGTTGTACCTGCTTCTGCCAACCTTTTTCTTATAGCAAGGTAATCTGAAGTTTGCCTTGAAACCCTATCCAGTCTGTAAACAAACAGGCCTTGTACCTTATTTTTCTTTTTTCGGCAAAATTCCAAAAGCTCTATTAAAACCGGCCTACCGGAGATAGATTTAGCTGATCTGCCTTCTTCTCTAAAAACCCTGGTTATTACATATCCCTTTTTCTCAGCCTCTTTGCAACATATTTCTTCTTGTGTACTTAAAGAAAAATTATCAACTTGTTCTTCAGTCGAAACTCTGAGGTAGATTACTGCCCTTTTGCCTGTTTCGGGAATTACATCTTGATCAAATACTTTCATAAGCCACTTTCTTTCAAGAGTTGCAGCAAAGTTTTGCCTTCAAATATTTGCATTTCAAATTCATCCAACCAAGTAAGTGATAAGTATTTTATTTCAGTAACTATGCTTTTCAGCTCCTGCTTTGAAAATAAAGCTGCTACTCTACCCATGGTTTTTTTAGCTTCTATTATTTCTCTATCTTGCTCTAAAGGGATTGGCAGTAATGCTTCAATGGCTTGTTCATCGTCTATGAATGGTTTTTTGTACTGCTTGTCTAAACTATTCCCAGAATTATTTTCAAATACTAATGCTTGTTGTCCATTGGTACATTCCATATCTGTTAAATAACCATATATGACTAGTTAGAGTATATGACCATATATGGTTAGTGTCAAGAGTAATTTATTGAAATTGCAGATGCTTTTGCAAAATAATCAACTCTCAAGTATGATTCACTCAAAGTGATCATTTAAAATTAACGAACTGAACTGTCCATGCATGACAGTATGTGGGAGAACAACTACTTTCTTAAAACTCTTAAACAACAAGCCTTCTTAGTTGATAAATTTTTAAATCCATACTTTATTCAAATTTCTACAACTTTTAATTTATATAAGCCTTTATTGACCTTTTTTCTGATAGCTGTTTTTTTAGTTTGGGTAATATTTCAATTTATTAAACTTGTCCTAGTGTGGAAAGAAAAAAACAAACCCATAAGCATTTTAGAAATTATTCCCCCCTCTTCTACCCAGCAAAGCCAATTAACTACGATCCGTTTGTTTGATTCTGTTTATGGTCTATTAAAACAGCGTTCATGGACCATGAATTTTTTTGATCTGTATAAATCATATGCATTTGAAATTCTCTCGACTAAAAATGATGGGATTAAGTATTTGCTCAGAGTGTCCAAGGAAGATGCGACTATTATTAGAAAAACCATTATCTCATATTTGCCAGGGATTGAAGTTAAAAATGCCAGTGATTACCTTGAGACCAATATTATTAATTACCAAGTAACTGATTTTAAGCTGACCAAACACCTGGCTTTTCCGCTAAAAAAGCAAGATAGTTTAAAAGAGTATGATCCTATTGCCTATATTACTGGCTCTATGACTAAGTTGACTGAGCATGAGCTAGTAGCCTTTCAATGTATTGTTTCACCGGTTAACGGAAGCATTAACAAAGCTATCAACAAACTACGCAACCTTTTTCTTAAAAACAGTGATGTGCTCACCATGCTAAGCAATCCTGAATCATTACACAGTGGCTACCCGTTCATCTTCCAGTTAATTGTGCAAGTTGCCTTACTTCCGGTTGGTCTGCTAGTTTTGATTTTTACTGGCGGTCGGGAAGGCCCTTTTTTGCCAATCGCAGCTACAGCTAGGCCACGATACGAAAGCACTTATAAGGACATCATTGAATCCCAAATCAAGCAAAAGATGGACCAGCCGCTTTTTGCTACCTCTCTGCGCCTACTTGTCCTATCAAAGTCGACTATGACTAAAGCAAAAGTGAGAAAAGGTTTTGTAGCAGCCCTTGCCCCTTTTGCCAATGGCGCCTACCAATCCCTTAAACCAAAAAAATATCTCAAGCTGCAAGTGGTAAGAAACATGTTATTTTGGCTATATCAGCACAGGTTGCTAACCCCTTTTAACAAGTTCGTTCTTTCTGTAACTGAGCTGTCCGATCTGTACCATTTTCCCTATACCAGAACCACTAAAACAGAAAACATAAGTAAAAATTTTAGCAAGCAATTACCGGCCCCTTTATCCTTAAAACAACAGAAAAACAAAGATATCTATTTTGCCAACAATGTATACGGCGGCTCACGTACTCCAATTGGCTTAACTACTGATGAGCGCCGCCGCCATGTGTATATCTTAGGGGCTACTGGTACTGGTAAAACTACCATGCTGCTTTCGATGATCAAACAGGATTTAGAACATGGCAAAGGATTGGCTGTATTAGATCCTCATGGAGATTTGACTGAGCAGATTCTCTCAACTATTCCCAGAAATAGGCTTCCTGATGTAGTTTACTTTAATCCCGATGATATTGGTTATCCGATTGGCATTAACCTGCTAGAGCTGACTCCAGGTCTAGATCCAGAAAGCGCCCTACGGGAAAAAGAATTTATCGCCGAAAGTATTATTTCCGTGTTTCACAAAATTTATACAGACAAGTATTCCGGGCCACGGATGGAGTATATCTTGCGCAATACAATCCATACTGCTTTTACCGTACCTGGGGCCACTTTATTTACCATTTATAAACTCCTAATAAATACGAGTTTTAGAAAATCGGTGACCAGAAATATAACTGATGAAAATCTGAAAGACTTTTGGCGCTATGAATTTGCCAAAGCTGGCGATTACCAAAAGGTAAAAATGATCTCACCGATTACAAATAAGATTGGCCGCTTTTTATTCTCTCCAACTGCTAAACGGATTTTGGACCAGGAAAAATCCACTATCAGCTTTGACTCGATCTTAAATGACGGCAAGATTCTGCTGGCTAATCTGTCTAAGGGAAAAATCGGCGAAGATAATTCCAATGTTTTTGGAGTACTGTTAATGGCAAAAATCCAGCTAGCTGCTTTAAAACGGGCACGTATCCCTGAAAAAAAACGCAGAGATTTTTACCTATATGTTGATGAGTTTCAAAACTTTGCTACTCCAGCTTTTGCCCAAATTCTATCTGAAGCTAGAAAATACCGCTTAAGTGCCATCCTGGCCCATCAAACTACTTCCCAACTGGAAGAAACTTCTTTGGTCAATGTGACTTTGGCTAACACCGGCACGGTCATTTGTTTCCGTACAGCCAATCCTGAAGATGAGCGGATGATCCTACCTCAATTTAGGCCCTATATTGATAAAGGCGAGATTGCCAGCCTACCTTCATATCACTTCTATATGCGTTTAGGAGCCTTGCATCCTGAGGAGCCGTTTTCAGGTATTACTACTCCAGTTAAGCTTTCTTATTCTCAAAACAGGGTCAATGAGGTAATTGCTTCTTCCAGAAATCTATATGCTAAGAAATGGATAGAGCCTAAAAAAAATGATATTCAAGCTGCTCCAAGGATTGCTAAAAAAACTTTTAAAAAACAAAGTAAGAGCTTTGCTTTATTGCCCTAGCTGGCTGGGGGTATCTAAAAGCAATATTGTCTTACTATAGCAATTAATTAAGGTTTCTTTTTTTACCTATATACCCTTATAGATAAGGGGAGGTAATAATTATTACAAGTATGGAGCTTCCAAATATTACACCACGGCAACATGACATACTGCTACTGCTATACCGTTTCCGTTTCCTAAACCGCCTGCAATTGCAAAATCTACTACACCACAAAGACCATAAAACCATTAATACCTGGTTGAAAGACTTAACCCAAAAAAATATCACTGGTCGAATTTATTCGCATAAACTCAAAGAAAATACCAAACCGGCAATATACTATTTAGCAACTAAAAGTAAGCATTACCTAGCTAGCCAGAATCAAGTTAACCCTAAATTACTAAATCGGGCCTATCGGGAGAAATATCGCTCTCAAAAATTTATTAACCACTGTTTGCAACTGGCTGATTTTTATCTTGAGTTGCTAAAAACTACTGAAAAAAATGGAATCTTACATTTTTTTACTAAAACTGATCTATCGACCCACTACTACCTGCCCTATAACCGGCCAGATGCCTACATTGCCAGACAAAATGGCAAAACCATAAAACGCTACTTTCTGGAAATAATTGATGAAGACACACCACGATTTATGCTCAGAAAAAAGATTGGGCAATACATTGACTATTATTTTTCCGAAAAATGGCAAAGAAAAACCCATCATCCTTTTCCTGCCATTTTAATAATCTGTCCGAATGAAACAATGGATGATTTTCTCAAAAAATACATTGCTCAGTCTCTAGAGGAAGAACCTGAGGCTGATATAGATTTTTATCTGAGTTTAAAAGATAAGATTAGTTGGGGAAATACACTGAAATAATAATGATATACTTAACTTATGAAAACAAATTTTTATAATAAAGTTGCAAAAAAATTTGGCGGTTATGGTTTTAGTAATAGTCAGGAGAAATATTTTTCAGAATATCCTCATGGTGATCCGGAAGAAGTTTTTAAAAAGAAATTATTAGACTTAGCCACTAAAAAAACTAAGGCTCTTGATGTGGGTTGTGGTGATTGTAAATTTGCTTTTCAAATAGCCAATCATTTTCAAGCTATTACTGGTATTGACACATCCGAAGAACTTTTAAAAATTGCCCAAATTAAGCAAGAAGAATTAAAAGTGAAAAATATTACTTTTACAAATGAAGATGCTAGTAACACTTCCTTTAAAAACAATTCTTTTGAATTAGTTTTTTCTCGTCGTGGGCCTACCCCTTATCCCGAATTTAAACGCCTTTTAAAATCTGGAGGTCATTTTGTGGGAATCGAAATTGGTGAAAAAGATTGTCAAGCCATAAAAGAAATTTTTGGCCGAGGCCAAGGCTATAAAAAGTGGGATAAATCCAGACTAGAAATTGATAAGCAAAAATTAATTGATTTAGGTTTTGAAATTGTATTTGCTCAAGATTATTTTTATTCTGAATACTATGCTAGCTATTATGACTTAGATTTATTTTTACAAGGGGTGCCAATTTTTGAGGACTTTGATTCTGAGAAAGATAAACAATTATTAGAAACATATGTTGGAAAATCCAAAACAAAAAAAGGTATTAAACTTCCAAGACATAGAATAGTTATGGTTGCTAAAAGTATTTAATTAAGGATTGTTGTTAACGATCACAAAAAAGGCTGAACATTTTTTAAGTGTTCAGCCTTAGTTTTAACTATTGCGCTTATACTCCTCAAGCCCTTCGGGAGTTTTAATGTATTGATTCATTAGCTTCTCACCTTTATCTGAGCCAAACGGGATAAATTCCATTGGCTTACCATAGACTATATGCCGAAACTCTTTTAACCTAAAATCAACGGTATATCCCTTAAAAACTGGTAGTTTTCTCATAATTATTTCCTTTCCTTTGATTATATACATAACTATCTTTGGCCAGACTTAATCCTTGAAAGCGGTTGTGGCCTAAAATACAAATCCCGTTCTACCCTTAGACCAAGTGGTCCCCGCACATTTTCCAATTCTTTCAGGCTAAAGTATCCCAGCTCCGGAAAATCTCCCACTACATAGCCAAAGAACATATCATTGCCGTCAAACTCAGTTACGTACCAAGTCCAACCGGTTCCAGGCAAGAAAAACTTACATCTCACCAACGGATCTTTACTATACTCTGTTCCATACAGAGTCGGAATGGTTTTTACTAATGAATCAGGAATGAGCAACATATACCCATCCTCCTATCTACTGCAGGAATAGTAATCAAGCACCAAGCTTGCAGCTAGCTCACTGCTCAACCATTCCTACTACACACGAAGTCAAGGTATGGCATTTGTGTCCTGATTTTTTTGAAGGATGCAAATGCTGTGCCTTGACCGTGTGACACAATAAAAAAGCAGTGAGCTAAAAGACTCTTAGATATAATTTATTATTTATATATAAACAATATTGAAGTAAAATTTACTTTATGAAAACAGTTTTCCAGAATATTAAATTAAAAGCGGACGAAATTGAACAACTACTAAAGAACCTATTGTTAAATTATTCGACGATAATACATGGTGAACAGTTCATGTTCTGATGTTATTTCGTTAGCTGGAGATTATTCATTCGCTCTTTAAATTAAATGATACCGCTCATTAATCCCTAGTCTTTAGACTAGAGGTGAAAGATTAGTTCTGGCATAATTTCTGGTATGGGACTCAAATATTGGATGGGTGCTCATACCAAGCATAGGTTGCTTTACCATCTAGTATTCAT
>JAAZOH010000034.1 GCA_012797845.1 Candidatus Beckwithbacteria bacterium | reverse complement strand
TGAAAGTTAGAAAATCCCCATAAAAATGCTCCTCTAACGTGTAGCGCTCGTATAAAGTGTTTGCTCCCCGATAAAAATCAGAGAGGAAAGTTGTCTGGTCCACCGCAGCGGAGCAGAACGGACTCTTCAGTGATCTAAAGAGTTTTGGTCACTTTCCGTAAAAGAGCTTTGTGGAAGAAAGTACTCTATACGTTGTGCGCTATTTTTAGAAGAGCATATTCATAGTAGCACAGTTTTATGAAAATTTCGTGAAAACGTTTAACCTACCAGAAGATTAATCAAAAAATTAATGATAGGAGAAATAATCAAAGAAGCAATTGATTGACCACCAACTAATGGCAGTAATAGACCAATAAGTAAATATAAACCATATCGTTGGGAAAAATCATCCCACTCAACTGATTTCATACCAGGTAACAAACCAGATAAAATCTTTGATCCATCTAAAGGTGGAATAGGAAGTAGATTAAAAACACCCAAACCAACATTGATCATAATCATGGGCAAAACAATCATAGTAAGCACCGGACTAAATCGTAGTAAAAGCGCTAAAAGACTGGCTAAGATAAAATTGCTTGCCGGACCAGCTAGAGAAATCAGTAAACTGTCCCGCTTAGGATTGGCTAAATTGTAGGGATCATAAGGGACTGGTTTACCCCAGCCAATATTGGCAATCAAAATCGCCAAAGTTCCAATTGGATCAAGATGAGCTAGAGGATTAAGAGTCACTCGACCGTTGATTTTGGGGGTGGGATCGCCAAGGCGATCAGCCATAAAGGCATGAGCAAACTCATGAATAGTAACAGCTACGACCAAAGCTACAGCCCAAATAGCAAAAAACAGAGGATTACTGAGTAGGTAATTAATCATAACTAGGTAAGTAGAAATTTTTTTATTGCAATTTTGTAATTATCTGATAAGATATTACAGTTCCCAACAAGAAAAATTACTTATCCGTTGGAAACTATAGATTACTTAGTTTAACTAGTAAAGTCAAGATTATTATGTCTAAAGTTTGTCAAAATTGCGGAAAAACAGTCATGCGGGGCAATAAAGTAGCTCGAGCTCGTCAGGAGCTGACGTACCGTGCTCCCAAGGTTTTTAAACCCAATCTTCATACGGCTCGAATTATGCAACCTGATGGATCAAAGATTAAAATGACTTTATGTACTAAATGCTTGCGAATGATGAAACAGTATGCAGCTAAAGCCATGGCCGAACAAGCTGCTCAAACCCCAAAAAGCAAATAATGTATTTTGAAAATAAAAAAAGCAAACGCGCCTAAAGCGCGTTTTTTGTTTTTATTGAGCCTTTTTCTTTTCCTGAAGTTCTTTGAGTTTAATAATACTGGTAGTATCCTGTGGATTAACATTTTTCAAAACATACTCATGAGCTTTGATAGCTTTATCGTATTGTCCTTGCTCCCCATAAAGATCTGCCAAAAGTTGCCAAGCCCGGGCAAAGTTTGGTTTAAGCTGAGTAGCCTTGATAAAAAGCTGCTCAGCTTCATCATATTTACCTTGTTCTTGCACAAGTAGGGCAATATTAACTGGCAATTGCGCATCTGTTGGCGAAAGCTGCCAGCCTTTTTTCATAGCATCAATAGCTTTTTGGATGTAAATAGGATCAATAAGTGAAAGAGTAATGTAATTTTTGGCAATAACTTTCAAATTATTGATATGAACAGGATTGAGTTTTAGAGATAACTGATTATAGGTATCAGCTTGTTCTGATAAAGTTTTGACTAAACCAGCACTATCAGAAGCATCTTGAGAATAAACTAACCAAGCTGCTTTAGCAGCAGCAGTGGCTTTTTGTAGATTGTAGTTGGGCTCATTAGGGTTGATACTTAAGGCTTGATCAATATATTTACTGGCATTAAGGACATCACCTTGGCTGTCATAAGCTTTAGCAAAAGAATAATTTTGATCAGCTTTAAAATACTGATACACCTGAATTAGACCAAATAATCCTCCGAAGATAATGACTCCTCCTAAAGCAATTTCAAACAAAGAAGGAATTCGTTTGCCGCCTAATTCGTCTTGACGCAGTAGCAGATTTTTTTCCTGAGTCAAATTTTTGTAAACTAGCATCATTGCTGGGAGTAGGAAAAAAAGTAGGGCTACATTGACGACCGAAAAACCATAAAAATTGGTAATTACAATCCCAACCAGACTAGCTAAAACTACGCTATCAAAAGCTGAAGCTTTGATTTTTTGCTTGCTAAATAAAATCAACAAAATAGTTATACCAGTTGCTAAAGCCAGGGCTATTCCAAGAGGAATAGCTAAAGATGGATAAATCAGTAATTTATTGACAATAGTTGTGAAAAATATCGGCTTAATCAACCATATTATTACTCCCAAGATTAGAGCTGCTCCACAATGCTTAGCAAAAGCCAAGAAATATGGTTTTATACACAGCCAAATAGTGACAACCATAAGTAGGAAAATGGCAGTTAGGCCCAGTAAACCATTATTGGCCAAAAAATTAAGATACTCATTGTGAGCTTTGTTGTACAGAAAATCCCATTCAGATAGATCATTATGCTCTCGCAAGCGTGATTGGTAATAAGAATAAGCAAAAGTTTCGGTGCCAGCTCCAAATAGGGGATATCTGCGCCACGTTTTTAAAGCCCCTTCCCAAACCACTTGGCGAATATCAGTGCTATCAGAAATAATAAGTCCTGAAGCTTCAGGTTTGACTGCATTTTCCTGAAGTGGATTTTTAACAAGCTTTTGACTGGAACCAGTTAACTGAGCTAGGTTGGGAGTCCATTCAGTGCCAATAAAAAGTAGCAATGCTAAAAAGCAAGCATTTAAAATGATAAATTTAGTAAATTTAGTTTTTTTGAAAAAATCACTTTGTTTTTTCTGATTTTGATGGATAAACCAGCTTAGCCAAAAAATGGCCAAAGTAGCCAGCATAGCTAAAATACCGGACCGAGATTTGGTAAATAAAATAGTAGCAGTAAAGAGAATAAATAAAAGAGCATAGGTGGCTTTATCCAACCAGGGTAGGGCTTGCCTGATTTTACTGGCTTGAGCTAAAACAGCCCCATTCAAAACTACTAATATGGATAGCATCATGAGCAAACTGTTGCCATAAAAAGGTAATGGATTTTGGGTAAATAGATAGGTCATGCCGTAGGCAATAGTAGTAGTAGCTATGTTGACTGTAATCACAATGGACCAAAGGGATTTAGGTGGCTTTAAAAACCACAGCATAGTTATGGGTAGTAAAGCTACCAGCCAGGCAGCTAACCAATTGGGCTGACCCAATGTTGAAAAAACCCGGTTTTGCACATCCTGAACCCACATTGCCGCATCAATGCCAAAATGTTCTGCAACGCCGTACAAACAGGAAACGCTAGCAGCAGCCAAAGAAGCGAAGAGCATTTGCCGAAACCAGCTTTTTTTGCCAAAAGTGATAAAAGCCCAAGCCAGCAAGGCATAAGCAAGCGTTGACAAAAAGCTGCCATTAAAACGTGAGTAATAACCGTACCAACTGGTTAGAGGATGGATCGAAAAAACTGTGGAAATACCTTGAGTTAAGACAATAGCTAAAAGGGGAATATCAAGCATCGAGCGTTTAAAACGTAGTTTGCCAGATAAAAAAATATCAAACAGCCAAGCTGTGCCAACTACAATAGCGATACTATACATAAAGAGCATTTTAGGAAATTCAAATAATTCTGAGCTGGTAATACTGACTAGCAAAGGAGTGATAAAAAAAGCCGCCAAAAAGCTGTAATAAATAATAGTAGTGGGAATTTTTTTATAATCCATTTAATTTTGTCACCTGAAAAGACTATTTGCCCTACTCAGAATGACCACTTTTATTTAAAAAGGAATATATAACCTGTCAGTTACCAAGTATACCGTATTGATAAAAAATGCCCAAGCTAAGTCTGGTAAAATCAAATCATAAATAAATATATAAGTTGATTTAGTATTTATGTTAAATTTTTGGGATCTAGTTACCTACGATTTGGGGATTGATTTGGGGACTTCTAATACTCTGGTTTTTATTAAAAGTAAGGGCATTATGGTTCGGGAACCTTCAGTTATTGCCCGGCAAAAAAAAGTTTCTCCCCAAGGAGCTAATATTGGTAAAATTATTGCCATTGGTTCTGAGGCCAAAAAAATGCTAGGCAAAACGCCAGAAACTATTGAGGCGGTTAGGCCGCTACGTGATGGAGTTATCTCAGATTTTGATGCGACTCAAGCTATGGTCAAATACTACATTGGCAAAATCCATGAGAGCCAAACTATTATCCCCAAAATTCCCAAACCACGGGTCATTATTGGCATTCCTTCTGGAGTAACTGAGGTTGAACGTCGGGCAGTTCAGGAAGCAGCACTGTCAGCCGGAGCCCGTAAAGCCTATATTATCGAAGAACCTATGGCTGCAGCTATTGGCGCTGGCTTACCCGTTATGGATCCGCAGGGTCAGCTAATTATTGATATCGGTGGTGGTACGACCGAAATTTCAGTAATTTCTCTTGGAGGGATTGTGACCGAACGATGTTTGCGGATCGCTGGCGATGAATTTGATGAAGCTATTATTAACTACCTTCGTTTGCGCCACAATTTGATCATTGGTCAAACTACAGCTGAAGAGGTCAAAATTGCGATTGGTTCAGCTGTACCTTTTGTCAAAGAAAAGCAGTTTGTGGCCCGGGGCAGAAGTATGGAAAAAGGCTTACCTCAATCTCAGCGGGTAACCAGTACTGAAATTCGGGAAGCTTTAGCTCCGGTGGTTGCCCAAATTACGAGTGCTACCTCAGAACTTTTAGAAGAAACGCCACCAGAACTGGTTTCAGATATTATTAAAAATGGGATTGTCATGGCTGGCGGCGGCTCACTTTTACATGGCATTG
>JAAZOH010000033.1 GCA_012797845.1 Candidatus Beckwithbacteria bacterium | reverse complement strand
TTTATGACTGCGGTTTTGACCGCTGAGTCACAAAATAAGGATAAAATTGCCGTGGCTGTTGAGGAATGTAAGCGGATGAATATTGTGATTTTGCCACCAGATATTAATGAGTCACAGGTCAACTTTTCCATTGAACCTTTTGATCATTCGCTTAATAAACAAGCTATCCGTTTTGGTTTATCAGCTATTAAAAATGTAGGAGAAGCCGCTATTGAAAGCATTATCGCTGCTCGAAGCAAAAAAGGTTTTGATAGCCTGACTGATTTTTTCACTAAAGTTGACAATCAGAAAGTTAATAAAAAAGTGATTGAAAGTTTGATTCAGGTTGGAGCTTTTGACCAATTTGGCAAACGTTCAGCTTTATTGGCTGGTTATGATGATATTCGTAAAAAAGCTGCTTCAGTAGCAGCCCAAAAAGCCAGCGGCCAAATTTCCTTTTTTGACGCTGATGAAGAAGCTAAAAAAGCTGATGCCAAAGATGATCTACCAACTGTAGATGAGTTAGATAAAAAAGAACTACTAACTTTTGAAAAACAGCTTTTAGGCTTTTACCTAACTGAAAACCCGATAAGTAAACAGCTGGGCTTAATTGATAGTATTGTCTCATACCGACTCAATGAGTTGGACCCCGATTTACACGTTGGTCAAAATTTGGTTTTAGGCGGGGCTTTGACTTCAATCAGAAGAGTTATAACCAAGAAAAATGCCGCTGAAATGGCTTTTGCCACTTTAGAAGATGAAACCGGCTCAGTCGATATGGTGATTTTCCCTAAGACGTATTCCGAGTGTAAAAACTTACTTGGTGAAGACCGGGTTTTGCTTTGTGAGGGCCGGCTAGATTTTCGTGAAGATGCCTTATCTTTGGTAGCTGACAAGATTTTGGAAGTCAATGAAAAAGATGTCAATTTTATGCAGGAAAAAAGCGAGGTGGAAATTACGGTTCCTAGAGGTACTGGTAAAGAAGCTTTGATGCGACTTTCTGAACTTTTGAAAAATCACAAAGGTGCCGACACGGTAATTCTACTACTTCCTAATGGAGGAGAAATTCCTAAACGAATTGTCTTGCCGTATAAAATTCGTTACACCAAAGAACTTCAAGTTTTGATTGATAAAGTGTTAAGTTGAGATTATTCCTGATACAATATCCAAAAATATTTAAATTATGTTTAGAACCATAGAAAATGGTTCCTCTTTTTTAAGAAACCCTGAATTAGTGGAGGAAAAACCATTTGTAATCAATATAGGCGATGCCACGCTTCTAGCTTCACTTAGATCTGTTTGCGAAGGTCATCCTACTATAATTATTGACCCAGCAATAGATGTAGCCACACATATCTTAGAAGAATTAGAAGGTGGTCAAGATGTTTTTGGTTTTTTAAATAATGCCAAGAGAGAACAAAGAGATGCTTATTATTCTATTTGGACAAGCTTAAAAGATCCCGACAAAAATAAACAAATTCAAAACATATATCGAAATCTTTGGGACAAAGCTAGAGATAGATTAGATTTGTTGTATTTTTTACCAATAACTATAAAGCAAGCAAGTGCTCAATTAGATGGTTTCTCTTCCCCTGTTGCAGATAGAATTACCTATTATTATCCTTCGCCAGGATTTGATCCAAGATTTTGGGCCTTAGAATTAGCAGCCAGAGCCTTAAAGCCTAATGGTGTATTTTTAGTTGCAACTGAAAATTATGAAGTTTTTCAAAAATTTAAAAGCTTTGGCAAACCTTTTATTCAAAAAAGTGAATATGTTCGTAGAAAACCTGGAGATGATTATGTTTCGGCTTACGATATTGTATGGGGAACAGATGGATACTATTTGGTAGAAATTATTAATAAAGATGGAGAACTTCCAAATTACATAACCAAATTAAGAAGAAATATGTTTTTTAGGTTGAAAAAAATTTTGAGAATGATTCAGTAATTAAATATTTTTATAGATTAATGGGAAGAGTTCAAGAAAATATTTACAGTACATCAAAGAGCTTTAAACTTTGATTGATAATATCCTAAAGAGCTATAGATAAGCAGTATAGTCTGGTCTTTCTAAAACTTTAGCTGTATCAGCATCAACAATTAATGGCACAATAACTATTTTGCCTTCTTTTACCAATCTCTTAATTTCAATATTTTGATGTAAATCTATAAACAACTGTGCTTGTTTGCTTATGACCAAATCACGAAGCTCATTTTTCTCACCAAGCTCAATCCAAACTTTTTCATCAACTGGTTCTGAGAGAAATAATATATGAGGTTTCTGTCCTTCATGTGCTTCTAACAGGCCAATTTCCATTAATATTGCTGATATTGCTTCTTCTGTATTAGATGGGGTTGTTCCAAATAACTGAAGATTAGTTAAAAACCTACCAAATCTTTTCCCTCTAGGAGAAAATACCATCGCTCTTTCGTCATGTTCTACAAAAGAATGTGTTGGTTCGCCTTCGACTTCATTTAATCCAGTTAAAAATTCAAAAGCTATATTTCGAACTAGCATAAATTTGAGACCCTTTATTTGCGCTGGAACTAAGTCTGAAAAGTACTCTCTTATAAAAGCATCTACTTCTTTTACTAAAGAATTTTTGGTATTTAGCAGGCAATCGGTGAGATCAACAATATCACCATAAAATTCAAGAAAACTCTCTGTTTTATCAAATTTTTCTAAATAAATACCAGCTTTATCTTTAAACCTGCTTTTGTCTAATGCTAAAATCTCAGATTTATGATGTATTGCTAGTCTGGCCATATTCAATGATTCCACTTGCATTTCAACTCCACGATTTTCTGGAGCAACTAATGTTAATCCAAAATCATCCGTATCAATTTCTATCTGTACTCCAACTCTTTCTTGGGGAGTTACGCCATCTGCTTTACAAAATTCATTAAATTTCTGAGTTATAACGTTTAAGGTGCCTCCTGCAACTTTTCTTGCAAAATCCCTTACTTCCTCAGGATTGGGGTCAAAATACTGCTGTAAAGTGGCCTTAGCCCACCCACAACCATGACCCGTTTTACCACTATAATGACTAGTTACTAATTCAAGTAAAAATCTATCTTTTTCTTTAGCTGCATGTTCTAAAGCAGTTCCGAGCAAAGCCCCAACCTTAGGAACATATGAGCCTGCTGATCTCCAAGTATTAAGAAGTCTACTAAAAAGTGATGGCAACCTACCATCAACACAAAAAATACCGCCAATTTGGACTTCATCTGATCCAGCTAATTCTTTTTCTCTTTGAAGTAATTTTTGAAAAGGATCTCCGGCTAAAATTTCAGCCATAGTATCATTACTTTCAATAATCTGTTCAATTCTTTCTTCTATGGACAATGTTTCTTCTCGATTTTTCATTTCTGGAGACATAATCTTAAAATAAATTTGTAATAAACATTGTGAATTATAGTATCCAAAAAAATTTTAAACAATATTCTATTTTGATATTTTAAAAGATACCTCATTCTTGTTGACAAATTACAAACAAACCTGCTAGACTCTAATTCCAGTGTGCAAGAAATACTCATACTGGCATCAAGTAAGCTAAACAAATAGAAAGACCGACATATCGTCGGTCTTTTTTTGCGACCAAAATTATGAAAACCTACCTACATTTAGAAGACGGCTCAAGCTACCAAGGTCAATCTTTTGGTTTGAGCAGTGAAACAGCTGGTGAAGTGGTTTTTTCCACCGGCATGACCGGGTACGAGCAAAGTTTGACTGATCCTTCGTTTGCCGACCAAATTCTGATTTTTACGTATCCTTTAATTGGTAACTATGGCATTGCTAAAAAACAAATGGTTGCTAAACATCTTGTTCAAAATTTTGAATCTGAAAAAGTGCAAGTTCGAGGTTTGGTGGTAAGTGAACTTTGTCATGTTCCATCTCACTACCAAGCTAGTTTAACGCTCGATACATGGCTAAAAAAAGAAAAAATTCCTGGCATAAGCGGCATTGACACACGGTCTTTAACTCAAAAAATTAGAGAGGGTGGAGTATTGCGAGGCGCTATTTCTCCTCAAAAACAGTATCGTTTTAAAAAATTTCCAAGTATGCATGCCGTTTCCCAAGTCAGTTGCAGACAGTCAATTATCTATCCAGCTAAAAATAAAAGTGCTAAGAAAATTGTCTTGATTGATTGTGGCGTTAAACACGGTATTGTCCGCGAGCTTTTAAGTTTGGGTTATCATCTGATCAGAATTCCTTGGGATGCCGACCCTTTAGCTCTTGGCAAGATTGATGGGGTAATTTGCGGCAACGGCCCAGGCGACCCCAAAGACTGTCCACAAACAGTTGCTAATATTCAAAAAGTTTTAAAAGCTCAAATTCCCTTTTTAGGCATTTGTCTAGGTCATCAGCTTTTGAGTTTAGCCATTGGTGCTGATACCTATAAATTGCCATATGGCCATCGCGGCTTAAACCAGCCTTGCATGGATCTTACAACTAAGAAGGCTTATGTCACCAGTCAAAATCATGGCTATGCCGTAGACCGCAAAACCATCCCAGCTGCATATGGTGAGTGGTTTATCAATCTTAATGATCAAACCAATGAAGGTATTTTTCATAAGAAGTTAAACATCCGTAGTGTCCAGTTTCATCCGGAAGGCTGTCCTGGACCCTTTGATACTAAACATATTTTTAAATTTGTATGAAAAAAATAAGGTCAATTTTATTACTTGGTTCCGGCGCCCTAAAAATCGGGGAAGCAGGGGAGTTTGATTATTCAGGTTCTCAGGCTATTAAAGCCATGAAAGAAGAGGGGATTAAGGTCATTTTGGTCAATCCTAATGTGGCTACTGTCCAAACTTCAGCTGGTTTTGCCGACCAAGTTTACTTTTTACCTGTCACTTCTTACTTTGTCGAAAAAATTATAGCCAAGGAAAAACCAGATGGGATTTTCTTATCTTTTGGTGGCCAAACGGCTCTGAACTGCGGTTTAGAATTAGCTAAGCAAAATATTTTAGAAAAATACCAGGTCAAAGTTTTAGGCACTCCCATTTCAGCTATAGATACTACTGAAGACCGGCAACTTTTTACCAAACATTTGGCTGCAATTAATCTCAAAACCGCTCAAGGTAAAATAGTCAAAAGTCTTAAAGAGGGGTTAGATTTTGCCCAAAAAATTGGCTATCCACTCATGCTGCGAGCCGGTTTTGCCTTAGGAGGCACCGGTTCAGGTATTGCTAATTCTAAAAAAGAGTTGGAAACACTATTAACTAATGCTTTAGCTACCACCTCGCAAGTAATTGTAGAAGAAAGTTTGTGGGGCTGGAAAGAAGTGGAGTACGAAGTTGTTCGGGACGGCTTTGACAATTGCATCACGGTTTGTAATATGGAGAACTTTGATCCGGTTGGGATCCATACTGGTGAATCAATTGTGGTGGCTCCGTCCCAAACCCTGAATGACAGGCAGTATTTTGCTTTACGTCAGGCGGCTATTGATACCATTAGGAGCTTAAAGATTGTGGGTGAATGCAATATTCAATTTGCTTTAGATCCTAAGTCAGATGAGCTAAGAGTCATTGAAGTTAATGCCCGTTTGTCCAGATCAAGTGCTTTAGCTTCTAAAGCTACTGGTTACCCTTTAGCCTATGTTTCAGCCAAATTAGCTCTTGGTAAAAGTTTAGCCGAGATTCCTAATTCGGTCACCAAAACTACCACAGCCTTTTTTGAACCAGCCTTGGATTACATCACGGTCAAAATGCCCCGTTGGGATTTGGATAAATTTAGTAAGAGCCAACAAAGCATTGGCAGCGAAATGAAGAGTGTGGGAGAGGTCATGGCTATTGGCCGGAGCTTTGAAGAAGCTATCCAAAAAGCCGTGCGTATGCTCAATATCGGTTTTGATGGGGTCATTGATCATCAGTTAGTTGAGCTTTATAAAGCTAAAAAACTAAATGGTATTGATCAGCCTGACCCTAGCCGGATTTTTAAACTGATAGCTGCTCTAATAACCGGAGAATCAGTCACTAAACTGAGCCAAAAAACTGGTATCGATCTATGGTTTTTAGAAAAATTGCAAGCAATAGCTGGCATCTATCACGAGCTGGAATCAGCTAAAGCTTTGACCAAAGATCTACTAAAACGCGCTAAACAGGCAGGTTTTTCAGACATAGATATAGCTAAGCTCTGTCAAACTTCATCTCAAAAAATCCGTCAGAAAAGGCTGGCAGTGGGTATTGCTCCTATGGTTAAACAAATTGATACTATGGCAGGAGAGTTTCCCTCCCAAACCAACTATTTATACTTGACGTACCATGGCGAAATTTCAGACCGTAAACCAAATCACAAACAAAAAAAGGTGATTGTTTTAGGCTGTGGGCCATATGCTATCGGCACTTCGGTAGAATTTGACTGGTGTGGCGTTGAAGCTGTCAATGGGATTAGACGACATGGCCAGCAGGCCATTATTATCAACTGTAATCCGGAAACAGTTTCCACGGATTACGATATGTCTGATTTCCTTTATTTTGAAGAGCTAAGTTTAGAGCGGGTTTGTGACATTTGCGATCTAGAACAAAGTCCGGTTATCGTTTCAGTTGGTGGCCAAATTGCTAATAACTTAGCCCCCAAACTTGAGAAGGCCAACATTCCTATTTTAGGAACCAAAGCTGAAACTATTGTAAAAGCCGAATCCCGAGATGAATTCAGTAATTTACTTGACAGCTTAGGGATTGCCCAGCCAGCCTGGAACCGGGTGGCAAGCAAACAGGAACTTCAGGATTTTGTGGCTATGTATGGCTATCCGGTTTTGGTTCGGCCTTCTTTTGTCTTGTCCGGCAAAGCCATGAGCGTGCTTGAGTCTGATGAAGTTACGCAAACTTATATAGATAATCTTACTATTGATATTAAAGAGTATCCACTTGTCGTTAGCCAATTTTTGCTTGGCGCTAAAGAATGTGATTTTGATGGTATAGCCCAAAATGGCCAGATTATTGAATACGCTTTATCTGAGCATGTTGAATATGGTGGAGTGCATTCTGGCGATGCTTCTTTGGTTTTGCCAGCTTCTGGCATTTCACCAGATATTACTCAAAAAATCACAGGCTCAGCAGGGCAGATTATTAAAGCTCTGAAACTAAATGGACCATTTAATATCCAATTTTTAGTCAAAGACGACATTGCCTATGTCATTGAATGTAATGCCCGCTCTTCCCGCAGTTTTCCCTATGTTAGTAAAGCCAGCAATGCTAATTTTATAGAAACAATGATCGATAGCTATTTGGGTAAATCACCTCATCCCAAACACTATGACACCCTTCCCTACAAAGTTGTGAAGGTACCCCAATTTTCGTTTAACAAACTTCGCGGCACTGATCCCGTCCCTACAGTTGAAATGAACTCAACTGGAGAAGTAGTTGGTTTTGGCCAGGATATCTATGAAGCTTATCTTTCCGCTATCCTTTCAACTGGCATGAGTTATCCCAGCCGCAAAGCTGTTTTTATTTCTTTAGGAGGGGCTAGTGGCAAACTAGCATTTTTACATAGCTGTAAGCTGTTACAAGACCAAGGTTTTACGATCTATGCTACGGCTGGGACTTCATTTTTCCTGCGCGAATCAGGTGTGGAAGTGACAACAGTTGGCAAAATTTATGAAGGTACTCATCCTAATGTGATTGACCTTTTACAAAAAGATCGGATCGATTTCGCGGTCGTTATTCCCGAACACGCTCAGGAAGCCAAACATAGCAGAGTTCTTAAAGGCCAATCAGATGGCTATGCTATGCGCCGTTTGGCCATTGATTTAGGAGTGCCACTATTTACCAATGCTCAAAATGCTCGTTTATTTATCGAGGCTATTTCCATGTATCAGCCAGAAGATATTGCTATCAAATCTTGGCAAGATTACACAAATTTATTACAAGATAGCGAATACCCCGACGTTTACGTCGAAGGATGAAGCGATCAAAATAGTCCAAGCAAGGCGAGGTTAGAGCGTAATACAAATACTCTGACGCTTGCGTCTCGAGATTTTTATTAAAAAAAATGTAAGGAGGTAGTATGGCCGCAAACCTTTTATACAATCAAAGTCTTTTATCTGTTGATCAAATTAGTAAAGAAAAAGCCGAGCTTATTTTAGATACCGCTAGACAAATGAGAGAGCTTGTCAAAAGCAAAGGTAGTGGTGATAGTTTAAAAGGTAAAGTTGTTACTGCTTTGTTTTATGAGCCTTCCAGCCGAACTTTTGCTTCCTTTATTACTGCCGCCCAACGTTTAGGCGCAGGTTTTTTGCCACTACAAGGCATGACATACTCATCGGTAGCTAAAGGCGAAAACCTAGCTGATACGGTTCGGACTTTTGCCAGCTATAGTGATTGTATTGTCATCCGTCATCCCGAAGTCGGCTCTGCCAAAATTGCCGCTGATTTTTCCCCAAAGCCAGTGATTAACGCCGGTGATGGCGTTGGTGAACATCCTACCCAAGCCTTGCTTGATCTATGTACTATTGCTGATCATTTTAAAAATATTGGCAACCTGGAAGTTACCATGGTTGGAGATTTATTGAATGGCCGTACGGTCCATTCTTTATCAAAACTCTTGTCCATGTACCCAGCTATGAAGATTAACTTGGTCTCGCCGCAACTATTGCAAATGCCTAAAGAGTTTATTAGTTTGCTGGAAAAACGGAAAGTCAAAGTGAGCCAAAGTGAAACTCTGGATAAAGTGATCGGCAGCACTGATATTTTATATGTGACACGGGTTCAGAAAGAGCGCTTCACTGATCTGACAAGCTACGAAAAACTCAAACATCATTATATTATTACCACTAAAATAGCTAATCAGATGAAAAAGCAGGCCATCATTATGCATCCCTTTCCTAGGGTTGGGGAAATCGAAATGGATGTGGATTTAGATCCCAGAGCAGCCTATATTAAAGATCAGATACCCAATGGCATGTATGTGCGTATGGCTTTACTGCAATTAATTTTGTTACCATAATAAAACTATGTCTTTGCAAAAATTTCCAGGCTTTACTGATATTCATGTTCACTTGCGCGAACCAGGCGCAACACACAAGGAAGATTTTTCGACTGGTTCAAGAGCAGCTATAAAAGGTGGCTTTACATTTATTATCGACATGCCCAATAATCCGCTTTTTACGCTGACTAAAGCTAGACTCTCCCAAAAAATTAAACTGTCAAAGAAGAAGGCTATTTGTGATATAGGTTTTTATTTTGGAACCAATGGGGAAAACATACCTGAATTCAAACATGTCTGGAATAATAAGCAGGTTTTTGGACTAAAACTATTTTTAAATCATACAACTGGCGAAATGTTGATTGAAGATATCGGGAAACTTGAGCAAATTTTTAAAAGCTGGCAAAGCCAAAAGCCGATTTTAGTCCATGCTGAAGGTGTCCAGCTGGCTGCTGCTTTGGCTCTAGCTCATTTTTATAATCGCAAACTGCATGTTTGTCATTTGAGTCAGGATACCGAAGTAGAGCTTATAAAAAAAGCTAAAGCTAAAAAACAGGCAGTGACAGCAGGAGTGACACCACACCATCTTTTTATGACCGAAAAAGATGTTTTGAAAATGAAAGGTTTTGCTATGGTTAAACCCAAATTAGGCACTCAAAAAGATCAAGACAGTTTGTGGCAAGGTCTACAGAATGGCACTATTGATCTAGTAGAAACTGATCATGCTCCTCATACCATTGAAGAGAAAAAGGCTGATCCACCGGCTCATGGCATCACTGGTTTGGAAGCAGCTCTTGGTTTGCTGTTTTTAGCAGTGAAAAATAAAAAGCTCAAACAAAAAGATGTGATCCGATTGCTTTATGATAAACCTAAAGAAATTTTTAATATTCCCAATCAACCTCATACTTTTATCGAACTAGATCCTCAAAAACCATATATATTTGGCCAGGATACATTTGAAACCAAATGCAATTGGTATCCATATAAAGATTGGCAACTTTATGGCAAAGTTGAGAAAGTAGTTTTATATGGTAAAACTGTTTTACAAAATGGAAAAATAATAGTTTAAAGTAAGCCTATGACAAAAAGTAAATCCAAATTAGCTATTGACCTTATTGGTATTAATTTAGACAACCCAACTATTTTAGCTTCAGGTATTTTGGGCCTGGATGTGGCCACTATGGAAACAGTTGTCAAAGGTGGAGCTGGGGCTGTCACCATGAAGTCTTTGACCAAAGAAGCACGTAAAGGCCACAACAATCCTATTTTAGTGGAAGTCGAGCATGGTTTTTTAAATGCAGTTGGCTATGCCAACAAAGGCCTTAATCATGGTTTGGAAGAGTTTAGTAAATGGAAAAGTAAGACCCCTTTGATTGGCAGTATCGTAGCTCCAACAGCTGAGGAGTTTGCACAATTAGCTGAGAAAATGAACCAATTACCAATCAAAGCTTTAGAACTAGCTTTATCCTGTCCTCACACTCCTGGTTATGGTTTGATGGCTGGACAAGGTACTCCAGAAGCCGCAGCAGCTATTACCAAAGCTGTTCGTAAGGTTAGCAAATTTCCTTTGATTATAAAATTATCACCATCAACAGAAGGCGTTGCCCAATCAGCTAAAGCTGCAGAAGCCGAAGGAGCTGATGCTATCAACATGGGTAACACCCATGGCCCGGGTATGAAAATCGATATTAATAGAGGTCAACCTATTTTAGATTTTAGAGTTGGTGGGATGAGCGGCCCAGCAGTCAAACCATTGATGATCCGCTGCGTTTATGATATTTACAAAGCCGTTAGAATCCCTATTATTGCTACCGGTGGGATTACTACTGGAGAAGATTTAATTGAAGCTGTGATGGCTGGGGCTACGGCCGTAGGAGTTGGTACTGCTATTTATTATCGTGGCAAATCGGTTTTTGCCAAAATTTGTAAAGAAGCTTCGAACTGGATGGGTCAGCATAACATTAATAATTTGCAAGCAATTAGAGGGAGAGCTCATGAAGACTGATAATTCTTACCATACTAATAGTATTGTTAACATCGAAAAAGAAACTCCCAAAGTTAAAAACTTTATCCTAGATACTCAAATCAAAGCTAAACCTGGCCAGTTTGTTATGGTCTGGCTGCCAAGAATTAATGAAAAGCCTTTTGGTGTGGTTGCTGCTAAACCTTTGACTTTATCTATTGCTAATGTCGGTGAAACTACTGGGAAAATTCATCAGCTTAAAATCGGAGACAAGCTTAGTTGGCGTGGCCCATATGGTACGGCTTTTAAATATCAAGGTAAAAAAGTTCTGATGGTAGCTGGTGGTTATGGGGTAGTACCTTTATATTTTTTAGCTTTAAGTCAAAACTTACCTAACCGTAAAAAAATCACGGTCATAATTGGGGCCCGCGACAAAGCTAATCTACCATTTGTAGCCAAGTTTAAAAAACTGCAATGCCAAGTTAAAGTTTGTACTGATGATGGTTCAGCTGGTTTTAAAGGTTTTACAACCCAACTAGCTCAAGAGTTACTAGCCAAAGAGTCATTTGATAGCATCTATACCTGTGGTCCCAAACCTATGATGTACAAAATTGGCGAAATGGCTAATAGCTTACAAATTCCTTGTCAAATTTCGATTGATACCTTTTTTAAATGTGGTGGTTTAGGGCTTTGCGGCGAATGTGCCATCAATGGCCATTTAGCCTGTCAGGAAGGACCAGTTTTTGATAGTAAAATTTTATTGGAATAAATAGGTATGCAAAATGCTATTGCTCATTTTGATGTTGATCAAAATCTTAAATCTTATTTAGAGTTTCAGACTTATCCATTTTCTTTATCTCCTAATTATTTTCCTCAAATAGAAAATGCGACCAGTCTTGAACTAGTTTCGATTAAAAGCCAAAGCCAGATTAATGAAGAGGTTTTACATCACCTACCAAATCTAAAAATGATTATTACTAGAACGGTGGGAACTAATCATGTTGACCAAGAGCTCTGCCAAAAACGCAATATTAAAATTGCCACCTTACCAAATTATGGTAGTCAGGTGGTAGCCGAACATGCTTTGGGGCTTTTACTTTGTGGTGCTAGAAATATTGTCTTTGCCAATAAAGATTGCCAAAATGGCCAGTTTGCCTATCAAAACTTTTTAGGTAGCTCTTTATTTGGAAAAACCATTGGCGTTATTGGCATGGGAAAAATCGGTCAGGCTTTAACTAAACTACTACAACCATTTGGAATGCAAGTTTTGGCCTATGATATTTATCAAGACCAAAAGATTGCTCAACAGCTTGGCTTTAGCTATAAGCCACTTAAACAGCTTCTAAAAACAGCTGATTTTATTGTTATTTGTGCAAGTTTAAATGGAGAAACTCAGCATTTACTTAATTTGGAAACTTTAGCTTTAATCAAAGAAGGTGCGGTCTTGGTTAATATCGCTAGAGGAGAAATCATAGATACCAAAGCTTTGCTGAAATACCACACCAAGTTTAAAGCTATTTGTTTAGATGTTGTTGACAATGAAGCTCACTTTGATAAAACGAATCAGCTTTTATCTCTTAAAAACATAGTTCTCACTCCCCATATTGCTTTTTATAGTGATAAAACTATTAAAACCATAGGCGAGCAAACAACACTACTTGTCAAACAGTTTATAAAAGACCATACTTTATAAAATTATGTTTATTAAAAAACTCGAAGAAATTCAGAAGAAAAATAATTCTTTAGTGTGTGTCGGCCTTGATAGTGATTTCTCCAAACTCCCACATTTTCTAAAATCTCAAAACTATCCTCAGCTGGAATTTAATAAAGCTATCATTGAGGCTACTCATGATCTAGTTTGTGCTTACAAGATGAATTCAGCTTTTTATGAAGCCAGAGGTGGACAAGGGCTGATAGAACTTAAAATGACTTTAGCTTATCTACACAGTCATTACCCAGAAATTCCTACGATTGATGATGCCAAAAGAGCCGACATTGGTAATACTAATATGGGTTATGTGACTAGTATTTTTGATGAAATGGGTTTTGATAGCCTTACCCTCCATCCTTACTTGGGGCGGGAAGCTCTACAGCCATTCTTGGATAGAAAAGATAAAGGGCTTATTATCTTGTGTCGGACTTCAAATCCTGGAGCCGGAGAATTCCAGGATTTGAAGGTAGGCAAAAAACCACTTTATCAAGTAGTAGCCGAACAAGTTGTTAAAAATTGGAATACCAACAATAATTGTCTATTAGTCGTAGGTGCTACTTATCCAAAAGAACTGGCTCAAATAAGAACATTAGCTCCAAATATGCCGTTTCTTGTTCCTGGCATTGGCGCTCAAGGTGGAGATGTAGAAAAAACAGTCAAAGCCGGTCTTGATCGCCAAGGTAGAGGTATGATTATCAATTCTTCTCGGGGTATTATTTTTGCAGGTAGCGATAAAGATTTCGCCCAAAAAGCTAGAGAAGCCACCATAGTATTACAAAATGAGATAAATAAATGGAGGTAAACATGGCTGATATTCTCGCAATTTTAAAAAAAACAAAAGCTATTATCACCAATAGTCATATAGTATTAAATTCTGGTAGACATACCGATACTTATATAAATAAAGACGCGGTTTACCCCTTTACCAATGAGGTGAGTGAAATTGGACAAATGTTTGCCAAATTTTGGCAAGATAAAACAGTAGATTGCGTAGTTGGTCCAGCCTTGGGTGGTATTATTCTATCGCAATGGACTGCATATCATTTATCAAGAATTAAACATAAAACTATTTACAGTATTTACACTGAAAAAACCCCAGACAATAATCAAATATTTACCCGCGGATATGATCGTTTTATAAAAAATAAAAAAATCTTATTAGTTGAGGATATTATGACTACTGGCGGTTCTGTTAAAAGGTCGATAGATAGCGTTCGGCTGGCAGGAGGAAATGTAGTTGGAGTTAGTGCTATGGTAAATCGTGATTCTAAAAATGTTACTATCTCTAGCTTAGATGTTCCTATATTACAAGCGCTAGCTAATATTGAAGTTGCTTCTTATGAAGAAATTAGTTGTCCTTTGTGCAAAAAAAATATACCTATCAACACTAGCGTAGGTCATGGTAAAAAATTCTTATTAAGTAAATAATTTTATTCTTATGCAAATTTTCAGCGGATCAAACAGTCAACAACTTGCAAGTGATTTAGCCAATATTTATAAAGCTACTTTAGGTCAAATTGAATTATCAGAATTTGCCAATCATGAGGCTAGAATTTGGGTTAAAGATGAAAAAATTGATAAAAAAGTGGTGGTAGTTCAATCCTTTGCCGGAGATCCCAATAAAGCTATTATCGAGTTTTTACTCATTATGGACGCCCTGAAACGCTCGGGAGCTAAACATATTACCGCCATTATTCCCTGGATGGGGTATTGTATTCAGGATAAAATCTTTCGCCAGGGTGAACCGCTTTCAGCTAAAGTTGTTACCAATCTGATTGAATGCAGTAAACCTGATAAAATCATTACCGTCGATCTCCACAATGAAACTATCCAAGGTTTTTTCTCCCTTCCTATTGTTCATTTGTCAGCTACTCCAGTTTTTATTGATATCTTTAAAAAACATAATCAGATTGAGTGTATTGTGGCTCCTGATCGAGGTTCGCTCAAAAAAACCACTTTAATAGCCGAAGCTTTAGACCTCCCAATTGTGTTTTTAAATAAAAAGCGGGATTTGGTCACTGGGCAGGTTCAAATTGTCAGTGTGGATGGTGATATTACCGGTAAAAAAGCCCTGATCATGGATGATTTTATCTCTACTGGCGGAACCCTAATTCAAACGGCTGAATATCTAAAAAGTAAGGGTGCTAAATCTATTACTGCAGCTATTACTCATCATCTATACGTTGAAGGGGTAGAAGAAAAATTGGAACATAGCCAGATTGACCAACTTTTAATTACCAATACTATTGAACCTCCAAAACCATATAAACATAAAAATATTGATCAAGAAATAATCAGCATCGCTCCGCTTATTAGCCGTCACCTGTAAAATCAAAATTAGACTAGTATTTCAAATAAAAAATGCTATAATTCCTGATATTGTTTTTTATAGGTTAATCAAGAGATATGTCTTTACAAGCCAATGTAAAAAATGTAATAATCTCGTATGATAAACGCAGTTAAAAAACTCATGTCAGGTAAAACCAAATATATATTTGTTTCCGGCGGTGTCATGTCCGGTTTAGGCAAAGGGACTACTACCGCTGCTCTTGGCGCACTTCTTGAAGGTTCTGGTCTCAAAGTTTTCCCTATCAAAGTCGACATGTATCTCAATATAGATGCGGGGACAATGAACCCCTTAGAGCATGGTGAAACTTTTGTGACTCAAGATGGCTTGGAGTGTGATCAAGATATTGGTACCTATGAACGGTTTTTGCATCGGGATTTAGGGCGGAATAACTATTTTACTGCTGGTCAAGTCTACCAATCATTACTTAATAAAGAGCGGCAACTGAAGTATGAAGGCGCTTGCGTTGAAGCTTTTCCCCATATTCCTTTGGAAATTATTGAATTTATAAAGAGGCACCCTAAAGATGCTGATGTGGTTACTATTGAGTACGGTGGCACAGTTGGAGAATATCAAAACGAAGCTTTTTTTGAAGCTGCCCGCATGATGATTTCAGTTGCTCCTGAAAAAGTTTGTTTTATTCATGTCGGCTACATTATTCAACCTAATTCTTTGGGCGAACTTAAATCCAAGCCCATGCAGATGTCGATTCGGGCTTTGAACGAATTGGGTATTTTCCCTGATATTATTGTTTGCCGGAGTGAAAATCCAATCGATAAACCTCGAATTGCCAAAATTGCTCAAGCAGCTGGTTTATCTGAAGAGTCAGTCTTTTCTTGTCCGGATGTTAAATCTATCTATCTGCTCCCAGAACTACTCCATAAGCAAAATATTTTAAGACCAATTTTTAATAAATTTGATATGGGTATGCGCCGCAGTGATATCCCCAAATGGGAAAAACTAGGTGGCAGCATTAAAACTGCTAAGAAAAAGCTCAATATTGGCCTAGTGGCTAAATATTATGCCAGTGGCAACTATAGTTTAGAAGATTCATATATTTCTGTTATTGAAGCTATTAAGCATGCTGCCTGGCAACAGGGGGTTGATGCCCAAATTAATTGGTTTGATTCTGACAAATTGGAAAAGCACCCTGAACATATTAAGGACTTAGCTAGTCAAGATGCAGTCATTGTTCCTCAAGGCTGGGGTAGTAGAGGAGTTGAAGGTAAGCTCCAAGCCATTCAATTTGTCAGGGAACATAAAATTCCCTATTTAGGACTTTGCTTTGGCATGCAAATGGCCAGTATTGAATTTGCCAGAAATGTACTTGGTATGGCCAAAGCTAATTCAGAAGAAGTTAATCCCAAAACACCATATCCTATTGTTCATCTGATGAGCGAGCAGAAAAAACATATTAAAAAACAAAACTTTGGCGGGACGATTCGCCTGGGAGCTTGGCCTTGTAAACTGCAAACAGGTTCTTTAATTGAGTCCCTATACAAAGCATATAATTTCCTACCAAAGACCGGTATTATACAGGAGCGCCATCGCCATCGCTACGAGTTCAACAATACATATAAGCAGCAATTTGAAAAAGCTGGTCTTCATATTGTCGGCACTTCACCGGATGGTAAACTAGTCGAGGCGATTGAGCTTGATCAGAACCAACACCCGTTTTTTATTGGTACTCAGTTTCACCCAGAGTTGATTTCCAGACCATTTACCCCACATCCACTGTTTATAGGACTAATTAAAGCAGCTTTAGCTAAATAGCTTCTGTTAAAATCAATATTCTGTGTTAAAATACTCTTTTGTAAATCAAGATAAAAAATATGGCATTATATCTTAAACACAACGATACCCAACTCCAAGTCGGTGACACAGTAAAAGTTCACCAGAAAATTGTTGAAGGTGAAAAAACCAGAACTCAGATTTTTGAAGGCTTGGTCATTAAAACTAAGGGTCATGATGGTGAAAAAACTTTTACCGTTCGTAAAATTTCTAGCGGTATTGGTGTTGAAAAAATCTGGCCAGTTGATTCTCCTTTTGTTGAAAAAATTGAAGTGGTTGGCACTGGCACTGTACGCCGGGCTAAACTCTACTATTTACGTAACCGAACTGGTCGTCTAGCTTTGAAAGTTAAGGTTCGACGTGATACAAAAGAAGGTAATGTCAAAGCCAAAATCTCCAAACCTGCAAAAAAAGCAGCTGGGCAAACTGGGGGAAAACCTAGCCAAAAAACATCTTCAAAATAAAGGCTATTGCTTTTTAGTTCAAAATTTTCATACTCGTTTCGGTGAAATCGATCTTATTTTTTTAGATGATAAAACTGTGGTCTTTGTCGAGGTTAAAACTAGAGTTGATGATACTTTTGGTTCACCTGAAGAAGCTATTAGTAAAACTAAAATTTCCCATCTTAAAAAAGCTGCTTACTTTTTCTTACAGCAAAACCCTCAATATGAAGATAGCTTGCTTCGTTTTGACGCGATTTGTATTGAAATACGTTCCAAACAAATCCGCCACTACGAAAATCTTATGGGTTGAGCTACTTGTAAATTTGGCAAATTATTCGTAGTATTGAGGAGTTACAAATTTTCTCTAAGCATATGAATATCTCTTTTGATTTATCGTTACTTTTTGAAGAAAATATTGGTAAAAATGGATTAACTAAACTATCATTAAACGATATTAAGTTGAACAAAAACTTTGAAAAAGTCCAAAAAAATCTTGATAATAAGGCTTATGGTTTTATTAATATTCTCACAGATGAATCAATTACCAGAAAGTGTGAAGAGGTTTTCGAACAGGTTGCCTGGGCTAAACAATTAGTAGTACTTGGCATTGGTGGTTCAGATCTTGGTGGCCGTATGCTACAACAAGCTTTGCAAGCTGACAACCCTCCAATGGAAGTTTACTTTGCTGGTGATACCACTGACCCGCAGC
>JAAZOH010000032.1 GCA_012797845.1 Candidatus Beckwithbacteria bacterium | reverse complement strand
TTTTTCTTACCAATTAAACCTCTGGTTTTGGTCAACAAATCTTTAGCTTGAATCAGATTGCTAACCAATATTTGTTTTTGGCTTATATTCTGAACTTGCATACCTCTTAATTTATTAGTTCCAGTATACTAAAATAGATATGTTTATATTTAGTTAGTTAGTCATGCCTAGCCTCACACAAACTGCTATAACAGCCAGAAAAACTATTAAATACTCAGCTATTGGACTAGTAGCTTATATCGTACTACGTTTTGCAGTAATTTATGGCATCGCTCTTTATAATTATCTCAATCCCCCGCCCCCACCAGCTCCAACTATGGGTTTTGGCGCATTACCCAAACTCATCCTTCCGGAATCAGATTATGTATACAAATTTACTCTAGAAACTCCTACTGGCACATTGCCAGAAATGCCAGATAGAGCTACGGTTTATTACATGCCATATCAGCGAGCTAATTTACTAGCATTAGACCAAGCTCAAGCTTTAGCAGAAAAAATCGGTTTTACCAATAAATCAACTGCCCTTTCACCGGAAATGCATCAATGGCAGCGTCAGATCCCTGCTCCCCTAACTATGGAAATGAATATCGTGAGTGGTGCTTTTACCATAAGTTATGACTGGCAGATTGATGAGAGTATTTTGCTCGATAAGCAGTTTCAGGGTGAAAGCAGAACTTTAGTTATGGCTCAACAGTTTTTTGAAAAAACCCAGCTTCTGCATGACGATATTAATTATGCTAATGGCACTGTTTCATACTTAAAAGCCTCGGGTAATAAAATGATTTCAGCCGTAAGCTTATCTGAAGCTGATTTTGTAAAATTGGACTATTTCCGTAATGATATCGAAGGTTTCCCAGTCCTTACTCCAGACCCAAGCAAAGGTATTATTAGTATGATTTTTTCAGGATCTACAGACGCCAATAAACAAATTGTGGAGCTGGATTACAACTATTTTCCAGCCGATTACTTAAGCCCAGAAACTTATCCGCTCAAATCCATTGATTCCGCTTGGGAAACCTTGAAAAAAGGTGATGGGTATATTGCCAGTGCCGAGCAGGACTTACAGGCAGTGGTCGTGCGCCGGATTTACCTGGCTTATTTTGATGCCGAAGAAGCTCAGCAATTTTTGCAACCAATTTACGTTTTTGCTGGAGATAATAATTTTGTAGCCTATGTCCCAGCTATTTCAGATAATGTTACTAAATCAGAACCTAACTCTTATGAAAACTAAAAAATCACTTTTGTGCTAAAATCACAATTATTATTCAATTACAATATTTTTTCTGCCTAAAATAATTTAAAAATGTCAACAATACATGAACAACTTGCTTATTTTCAGAATCGTCTACCGGATCAAATTGAGATTGTAGCTTTCTCAGACTCATCTGGATGGGAACAACATATGATATTTGATGAACGAACTGAATTTGTCATCAGTTTAAAGCGTACTTTAGCTGGATTAGATTATCGCTTAAATATGTATGAAGCTCTAGCTATAATAGGACTTTGTAATCCAGAAGCACAAGAAGGTTTGATTAGCTCAATACAAGATGACGGTAGTGCTCGAGTCGTAACGGATAAAGGTGAAGAAATAAAAGGACAATTTATTGAAATTAAAGACCCACGTGATCCTAGTAAAAATCTCTTAGTTTTTAAAATACATAACACAGAAAGCCTTAATGGACACTAGTCAATTTTTTAATACAATTCACAATCAAATTCTTGGTCAAGATTTTCTAAAAAAAGCTGAATCAGCAGATGATTATGGAGCTAATGGTATTCAAATTAAAGGTAGTGAGGAAGTCAGTAAGGTTGCAGTTGGTGTCTCCTGTAATGCTGAGTTTTTGCAAAAAGCTGCTAGCTGGGGAGCTCAAGTTTGTATCACCCATCATGGTTTATCTTTGACCCCAAAATATATTTATAAATCTAAATTATCATTAGCTACTCAAAAAAGATTGGCTATCATTTTTGAAAATGAACTGACTGTCGCTGGTTACCATGCAGCTTTGGATATGCATCCTAAGATTGGTAACAATGCCCAAATTATTAAAAACCTGGGCCTAGTCCAAACTGATGAACCATATTTTGATGGTTGGGGCTTTGTTGCTAAAACCAAAAGTCCTATCTTTGTCCAAGATTTTGCCAAAGATTGCACCACCCTTTTTCACCATGATGTGTTTATGGTTTTAGGCGGACCGGACAAAATTAGCCGGATTGGAGTTTGCTCGGGCGGGGCTACACCTACTGGTTCTGAATTTTTGGAAATAGCAGAAAAACAAATTGATCTTCATCTGACTGGAGTTATTAGTGAAAGTACTTCAAGCATGGCCAAAGAAGCCGGCTTTCACTATTTTGCAGTTGGCCATTATGCTACTGAAGTTTTTGGCGTCAAAGCTTTAGCCGAAGAAATTAGTAAGAAATTTCCCAAGCTTGATGTGCGCTTTATTGATGTCTGGAATGAGCTTTAACTCCCTTTTAATTCTTGCTAAAATTCCTTGTTATTAAATTAGACAAATATTATGAATAGACAAGAAGCTCTTGATTTTGTAAATTCCACTACTTCTAATAAAAATCTCGTCAAGCATATGTTGGCTGTAGGCGCTTGTATGAAAGCTTTGGCCAGATATTTTAATGAAGATGAGGAGATGTGGGAAGTAGCTGGGATCGTCCATGATGGTGATTATGAAATGTTTAAAGATACTCCTGAAAAACACCCTTCCAAAATAGTTGAAATGCTGGAAGAAAAAGGCGTTGATCCTAAAATTATCAAAGCTTCTCTTCGTCATGGCTGGGGCTGGAAAGCTGATATTTCTGAACCTGAAACCAATATGGAATGGTCGCTCTATGCTTGCGATGAATTGACTGGTTTGATTACCGCTGTCACTTTAGTTCGGCCTAGTAAAAAACTGGCAGATGTTAAAGTTGAAGATGTTTTGAAAAAATGGGGTAAAAAAGATTTTGCCAAAGGTGCTTTACGGGAAAACATTGATTTTTGTGAACCAAAACTAGGCATTAAAAGAGAAGATTTTATCGCTATTTGCCTCAAAGCTATGCAGGGAATAAGTAATGAATTAGGATTATAAATATCCTATTAACCTATTCACTCATGCATTCAGTGATACACGCTGGCTTCTGAACCTCAGAGTATGTTGCACAATTTTTTGTACACTCAGCTCTTTTAATTTGAGTTGAGGGAGCCGCAACTACTGCCAGAAAAATAAAGAGGGCAAAAAGAAAGATTAATATTGTTGGTAAAGATACGAGTAGTTTTACCCAAGTTTTCCATCTTGGCCATGCCCACATTACAATAAACCCGATAGGAAAAACAAAAATAAGTAATAAGATTGTTACCAAGGTTTTCATATCTTCTGATACACCTGAATCTTTTTGAGCCATATTTTTTATTTTAGTTTATTCTAAAATATGTTAAATTTAATAATTCATATTTAGCATAACATAAATAACTTCATGAAGAAAAGAATAGTAGTTGGTATTGTCGGCTTACCTCTTCGCCGCAAAAATGGTAAGTTGGAATTTTTGTTGACCCAACGATATGCTCCTCACAATAAACAGTGGCATCTCAAATGGCAACCAGCTGGCGGAGGATTGGAATTTGGTGAAACTCCTGAACAGTGTGTAATAAGAGAATTTAAAGAAGAATTATCTGTTACCTCAATCATTTTATATCCTCATCCTATTGTCAAAACCAGTACCTGGGAACATGGTAATGATGATAGTCAAATAGCCACCCATGTTATTTTGCCTTGCTACCTTATAAGTATTGGTCAACAAAAGGTAAAGATTAATGATCCAGATCATGAAACAGCTCAAGCAGAATGGTTTACCCATAACCAAATCAAGAAATTAGATACATTACCAAATACATTAAGCTATATCGAAGACACAATTGCTTTGGTAAAAATTAATAAAATTGCTATAATCTAAAAAAGTAACAGCGTTATGAGGCAGCTTCCAACTGCCAAGCTGAAGAGAGGAAATGCTCTTCCGGGTAAGCCCGTGACAGCAGGAATTAAGTATAGTAAAAGATGGCACCGCCACATGGCTCTTTGAAAGAGTAATGGTGGTGTTTTTTTATGGTGTCATCCTGAGCGTTAGCGAAGGATCTATTATAAGATTTTTCGATTTCATCTCAGAATGACACTGCACATATGTTAGATATTCAATTTATTAGAGATAATAAAGACTTAGTTAAAAAAGCTGCAGCCGATAAAGGCGTACCTGATAAAGTTGATAACTTGCTCAAAGTTGATCAGCAACGTCGAGAGCTTATGCAGCAGGTCCAGGAACTAAGAACACAGCGCAACAAATTAAATGAAGGGATTTATGGTAAGCCCAGTCCAGAAGTTATCGAGAAAGGCAAACAGATCCGCAGCCAAATCTCTGAGCTAGAAACTAAACTCAGTACAATTCAAGCTGATTACGACAGTTTGATGCTGCAAATTCCCAATGTCCCTGATCCAGAAGTGCCTATTGGTAAAGATAGTAGCGGCAATGTGCAAGTGGCTACCTGGGGCCAAAAACCGGAATTTGATTTTCCTATCAAAGACCATGTTCAACTAGCTAAAGATTTAGATATTGTTGATTTTGACCGGGGCACTAAAGTGGCTGGTTTTAGGGGTTATTACCTAAAAGGTGACGGAGCTTTACTTCATCTAGCCGTGATGAATTTTGCTTTGAAAAAATTGCTTGAAAAAGGCTTTACTCCCGTAGTACCGCCAATTATTTTACATGAACGGCCTTTTGTAAATACCGCCCATTTCCCCTGGGGTAAAGTTGATGTCTACAAAACTTTTGATGATGAAGGTGAAAAAGATGAACGCTTTTTAGCTGGCACAGCTGAAGTACCTCTAGTTTCTTACCATATGGATGAGGTTTTAACTGAAAGCGAACTACCAAAACTCTACGCTGGTTATTCACAGTGCTATCGCCGTGAAATCGGCAGTTATGGTAAGGATACTCAAGGCATGTACCGCATTCATGAATTTACCAAAGTTGAACAGGTAATTTTATGTAAAAACGATATAGAAGAGTCAAAATCCTGGCATGAAAAGCTGCGTACTTACAGCGAAGAAATGCTTCAGGAACTTGGCCTGCATTACCGGGTTATGCTGATGTGCACCGGTGATATGGGTGAACCACAAATCAAAAAGTATGATATCGAAACCTGGATGCCAGGCCGTAATGATTTTGGGGAAACTATGTCTGATTCGATTATGGGCGAATTCCAAAGCCGTCGAGCCAATGTCCGCTACAAAACTAAAGATGGTGAGATTAAGTATGTCCACATGCTTAATAATACCGCTATTGCCAGTCCCAGAATTTTGATAGCTATTATGGAAAGTTATCAACAAAAAGATGGCTCTATCCTTGTGCCTGAAGCATTGCAAGCTTTTATGGGAAAAGAGCTTATTAAAAAATAGCCGCTTTAGTAAAAATAGTATGCCTCTCTCCTTTTTCCAAGGACAGGTTGTCAAAGAGTTTAACTCTCCTTTTAGTGGCAAAATTCAGTTAATTAAACATTTAGGCAGTTACAAAATTGTGGCCGGAGATTTACTGCAATCAGGCAGTATTGTCAAAAATCTTTGGCAAAAACCCCTAAAAAAAGTAAAAAGTAAAAACGAAAAAGTAAAAAGTATTTTATTATTGGGATTAGGTGGTGGCACCATAATTCCCTTACTAACTAAAAAGTGGCCTCAAGCCCAAATTACAGCGATTGAAATTGATCAAATTATGATAAAGCTCGCTAGACAGTATTTTGGACTTAATCGCTACTCTCAAGTAAAGCCAATTGAAGCTGACGCTTTTACCTTTGTCAAAAACCTAAAAGAGCAATATGATTTAGTGATTGTAGACTTATTTTGTGGAAACAGTATTAGCGCTACACTTTATAGCCCCAAATTTATAAGAGATTTAAAGAAAGTGATTAAGTCGACTGGATTTTTACTTATTAATCATCTATTCTTTGGTGAGTATCAGATAGCTGCTGAAAAATTGATTACAACCACAGATAAAGAATTTGAAACCGTAAATCTGATCAGAAACCTATCAAACATATTTTTACTTTGTTCATGAATAAAGTTTTAGCTATTGTCCTAGGCCTTATTGTTTGCTGTTTTATAGCCTTGCTTATCCTTATCAAACCAGATTTTAAACAGTTGGTGGGCACGGGTAGCAAGCAGACAACACCAAAAATTGTTGCCGAAGATGGAAGCGGGGACAGCAATCAGGATTTACTTGGATATGACTATACTCATAAACTTCTGGTGAAAAGCCAGTTGGTTTTGGTAGAGATTGCTGATACTCCAGAAAAAATCACTCAAGGTTTGTCTGGCCGAAGCAATTTGGCACAAAATAACGGTATGTTGTTTATTTTTCCCCAAGCTCGAGAAGTCACGTTTTGGATGCCAGATATGAATTTTTCTCTTGACATGGTTTTTATTAGAGATAAAAAAGTCGTGTATATCGAAAAAGATGTTCCAAATTTTCCACCCAACACCCCTCTTGAAGAATTGCCTCGATATTCCCCTCCTGAAATAGTAGATTGGGTTTTGGAGCTGCCATCTGGTTGGGCTCAAAAATACAACCTTCAGCTTGGCGACCAAGTTGAACTTTTGCAATAGTTTTTATTTTCTCAATATATAAACCAAATCATTCTCAAATTTTTCATCAGCTTGCAAAGCTATAGTCTTTTCAATTTTATTTTCAATATCGCTCTCACCCATTCTTCTAAATTCATCCTGATGAACAATTAAGTAGTCAACCTGGTAATCCTTTATAAGTTTCAGCGTTTTTTGACTAGGAAACTCAGCTTGTAACACATTAACCAAAGTTACATAATCTGGCGGGAAAAAACCACTATAGCCATTTACCAATTGCTTCTTATGATTCAGACTATAAAGCATTCGATATACTTCTTGTTTATTTTGATCGGAACCTCCCCAAGCTGTCATAGGCAGCTCCATCACAACTTGTCCTGGCTGATTTTTAAGCCAACTATAAACCGCAGGATATTGCTTGGTTTTAGGAATTTGATAGTAGTGATCAAACCTTGGCATCACCATCCAAGCACATATGATTATGCTTAGCAAGACAATTGTTAAGCTAGTTTTTTTCTTAGCAAAAACGTGTTGTAAAAATAGCGCCAAGACAACGGTTATAAAAAAACCAGCTAGTAGTACCCACCGCGAAGGCGTCCGCATGCTTTGAAAGCCAGGGACAATAAAATAGAGCAATAGATATGGCAGGGGGATATGAAAGGGGATTTTGACTGTTTGCTCTTGCCAGTGCAGAGCTGGTCCCAAAGCTAGTATTAATGAGCCTAAGCTAGCCCAGATCCAGACTAGGTATGGCGGCTTTTTCTTGGTAAATATAACTACTCCCATAGCAACTACGAACAGCCCAAATAAAACTGGCGAGAAAAACTTTGTCAAAAGCTGTTCAGGACTTAGGGAAAAATGGATAACTTCAGTCAAAGGTCGACTGTAATTAAAATATTTGGACACCTGAAAATATATCCATAAAAATGGCCCGGCAATTAATAATGTGAAACTGCTTCCCAGCACTAATGCTTTCCAAGATTTTTTAACTTGTAATCTCAATTCTGGCAAATAAATATACAGAACTAAAAATGAAGCGACAATAAAATACCCAGGCAAAATACTATTAATAAGTTGAAAAGATAGGCTTAAAAACCATCCATAGAGCCACCAATTTTTTTTATTTTTGGCAAATTTGATCAAACACCAACCCGAAAGAGGCAATAAAAAAATAGTAAACAGTTGCAGGTGTGGCAAGTAATGTAAATGGATTTGGCTATAACCAAAAACTAAAGCCAGCACTCCAGCAATACATTTATTTTCGGCTAAACTATCTAAAAATAAAAACGTAAAAACTAAAAGTAAAAAATGTCCGACCAATAAAGTCCAATTATAACCAACAAGTGATTCTGGCCATAAAACTAATAATGGCTTAGCCAACAAGCCGCTGGTAATAAATAAGTCTGAATATGCATGCGTATAAGGGTTAGGATAAAAGATATTGCCCTCCATCAATTTTCCAGGCCAGACTGGAAAATTTTGAGCAATTCGATTTATCGACCAGGTAATAAACAAGCCATCATAATTATCTGGTAAATAGCTATCAAAATGAGTCACTACTGGCCAAAAATACCACAGGGTAGTAATTAAAAAAAATACAATAATAAGTAGGGTAGAGACCCAGGTTTTAGCCACCATAGGGGAGACTCCAATGTTGATCCAAGGTGCCTAACATTTTATAGCCATTTTTGGCAACTACTACCACATCTTCCAGTCTAATTCCTCCCCAACCATCTTCATACAAACCCGGTTCGACAGTAATTACCATCCCCTCCTCTAGTCTATCTTTTTGCAAATACGACAAGCTGGGAAACTCATGAACTCCAATTCCTAACCCATGACCAGTAGTATGTAAATAAAGATCTAGCACTTCAGCTTTTTCAAATACTGCTCGGGCAGCCTGGTCGATATCTGCAATTTCTACCCCAGCTTTTATTTTTTTCAAAGCTGCTTGCTGAGCGGTTTGCACTAATTCAAACCGCTTTTTAAATATATCTGTAGCTTTACCAAAATAAAAAGTCCGGCTTAAATCCCCGTTATACTCACCTACTCTAGCTCCCATATCAATCAAAACAATATTGTCATTTTTTAATCTCGTTTTACCAGCTTTGTGATGAGGGACAGCGCTATGCTTACCAAAAGCCACAATGGTCGGAAAGGCCAGTTCATCAGCTCCTAATGTTTCCATTGCTATATCTAATTTTCTGGCTAATTCTTTTTCAGAAATTCCAAGTTTTATGTTGGTTAAAACCGAAACCAAAGCCTTTTGGGTAATATCTTGAGCCTTGGTAATATTTGCAATCTCTGTCTGAGTTTTAATAGCTCGCACCATTCGTAATTCCTGATTAACATCAGTAAGTTTAGCTCTCATTTTTTTAAAAACTGCAGCTTCTGCTAAAGTCAAAACCATTCCTTCTACACCAACTTTTTTGGAATTAATTCTAGGTTCAAGCAGTTGGCTATATCTCATTCCAGCCGACAAAGTTTTGATAGTAATATTTGGAAAAACTGTTTTAGTCTGATCTTGATGCATAGCTGGTACTAACAAAGTTAAGCTGCTCTCTTCAACTAGTAACAAAGCTTCCCGTCCATTTCTATCTTGAAAAGCAAAATTGGTCAGGTAAAAAATTTGCTCAGCACTAAGCAGTAGTAAACAATCTAGTTTTTTTGCTTTTAAAATAGCTTGAAATTTTCTAAGACGCTTTTGAACTTCTAGATTAGAAATAGACATAAGTACATGTTAAAATCCATTACCACCTTGTCATCCTGAGCGAAGTCAAAGGATCTTTTCGATAAAATTCCTGCCTGCCGGCAGGCAGGTCTCCACTTCGATCGAAATGACAATAATATTAATCTATTGTAACCCATATGCCAAAATACCAACCTTCTCAACACACTTTCGAAAAATATGCCAACGTTTTAGTCAACTTTGCTCTAAATAGCGGCAATGGCATTAAAAAAGGTGAAGTAGTCCGAATTTCTGCATCAGAGTCTGCCAAGCCACTTTTCATAGAGTTACGTAAAGCAGTCTTAAAAGCTGGGGGTCACTTCATCTCTCAATATTTGCCTGATGATGAAAAATCACTTAATCCATCTCGGGACTTTTTTGAGTTAGCTTCAGATGAGCAATTAAAATTTTATCCCAAAGCTTATGTTCAAGGCTTGGTTAAACAAATTGACCATTCTATTGCCATTATTTCTGAGGTCAATAAACAAGCGCTCAAAGGGATTGATCCAGCCAAAATTATGACTGCTCAGCTAGCTCAAAAACCTTGGCGAGAACTGCTTGATATTAAAGAAAATCAAGGTAAATTTACTTGGACTTTGGCTCTGTATGCTACTCCTCAAATGGCTAAAGAAGCCGGACTTTCACTTGAAGATTACTGGGAGCAAATTATTAAAGGGTGTTATCTTAATCAAAAAGATCCTATCAAAGCTTGGCAACAAACTTTTGCTCAAAGTGAAATAATTATTAAAAAATTAAATCAGCTTCCAATTGATACTTTACATGTAAAAGGTTCAGATGTGGACCTTTTGATTAGCCTGGGTGAAAAACGGCAATGGGCTGGTGGTAGTGGTCGCAACATCCCTAGTTTTGAGATTTTCACCTCACCTGATTGGCGGGACACACATGGTTGGATCAAATTTAATCAACCTCTTTATCGTTATGGTAATTTGATCAAAGGTGTTGAGCTGGAATTTGCTAAAGGCAAGGTAGTCAAAGCCAAAGCCTCTCAAAATGAAAAAGTGCTACTAGAAATGATCAAAACCCCAAACGCAGACAAAATTGGTGAGTTTTCTCTAACTGATAAACGTTTTTCCAAAATCACCAAGTTTATGGCCGAAACCTTATTTGATGAAAATGTTGGTGGCCCTCAGGGCAATACTCATATTGCTTTAGGCAAATCCTATCATGACTGTTATGCTGGCGATCCAGGGAAAGTTACCAAAGCCCAATGGAAAAGCCTAGGTTTCAATGATAGTGCAGTCCATACTGATATCGTTTCAACTACTAAACGTACTGTCACTGCAGTTTTGAAAAATTGCAGCAAGAAGATAATTTATGACAATGGGGAGTTTGTGATTTAATCTTTAATTTCTGTACCGCCCCACTCAACTACGGTAAAACCATTACGTTCAAACTTGGGAAAAATCTGAGGAGAAACATTGATTGATTTTGCCAATGGCTTGTAAACCATAAAAACTCTTAGTACTGAGTCTGGTTTGGGAGCAATTGTTAGTTGGGCTGAATCAGTGTAAGTATCGCCAGCAAAATGAATTAAATTATATGGATTATTTTGCATTTTAGGTAGCCAGTAAACAATAAATTCATTGTATTCTTTGGGTAATAAACCTATCTCAGCTAATTTCTCTTGTAAAAATTTTTCTGTATCCTGACCTCTAACCACAAAACCTGAAACCAAGTCTATATTAAGATCATTTGTTTCAGCTTCCCAAAATAGATAGCTATACTCCTTATTATCAGCTTTATTAATCAAATGGCCATCTGGAAAAGCAGTCACACTCCATCCTTTTATTTGCTCATTATATTTTGGATATGAAACAATTATTTTCCCTAAAATATCTAAATTTACATCAACTACTTGAACTTTGGTAGGATATAAATAAATTACTGGTTTTAATGCAACAAAAGGATCATTACCTGATGAGCTACTTCGATAAGCTGGAAAGCTATATTTAGGAGTACATTTATTTACGGAGCCAGTATAATTATTATAATTTTGACCCATTAAAGTACACCCCGCTGGTGAACTATAAAACAACATATCTACACCCGTAGATATTTGAGAAGGAAGTCTATCTCCAATACTTGGATATACAAATCTGGAAAAAGCTACTATAAAAATTAAAAAAACTACTAAGAGAAGCAAAACATTTTTGATTGAAAAATTTTTCTTCATGCTTGCATTATTACATGCCCAGCGCAGCTTTTCCACCTAGTTCCACATACCAATACAATCCCAAAATAATAGCCGTAAACAAAACCGACAGCAAGGCAGTTTTGGTCAAATCCTGGCGAATATATTTTTCCGGAACAACTAGAATTTGATCATCATTTTTTAAAATTTTTGTGGCTTTAGTTTTTGAAGTTTTCTTAGAATCAATAGATTCTTTTGCTTCGTAATGCAGTTTTCCCTGTTCGGTTTCACTGGATCGGACCTGCATTAATTGTTCCTGTTTTCGTTGTAGTGCCTTCTTTTTTTGAGCTAAGGTTTTTCTTTTTTTGGCCATAGAATTATTTTATATATGTAATATTCTGCCCATTATTCTAGGTTTTAACTCCCTGTTTGACAAGACCATAAAAAGCTCCGTACAATCAAATCACATGAACGAGTTTTTATCAAATCCCATAACGTTAATTCCAGCTCTTATAGCTGGTCTTAGTATTGTTTGGCTAACAATCCTGACTGTCTTATTTTTATCTCTTAAAAAACACTACAACAGCCTGATTAAAAAAATTGATAAGAAAAACTTGGAACAAATTTTAGAAGATATTTTAAAAGCCCAAAAACTCCAGGGTTCTGAACTTAAATCATTGATTGGCGAGATGGAAACATTAAAATCCCAATGTGATTTTCATCTCCAGCAAGTTGGCTTTTTACGCTTCAATCCCTTTGACGATACCGGTGGCGATCAAAGTTTTGTTTTAGCTCTGCTGGATAATCAAAAAACTGGAGTTTTAATTTCTTCCCTACATAACCGTGAAACAACGCGAGTTTATTCAAAACAGGTTTTTCAAGGTAAAGGAATTGACGGCGATCTCTCTGAAGAAGAACAGAAAGTAATTGCCAGTGCATGCCACATAAAGCCATGATACACTTAAAAGGTGATGTTTAATTTTATTTCCTTGTAGAAATTCTCAAGGAAATCTTATTTTTGTTTTTATATTATTAAAACAAACTAAATATTATAGTATGAAAAAAACTGCTCTTTTAGGCTTCGTAGCCTTTTTAGGTTTATACCTTTTTTCAACCGGCATTTCTTATGCGGTTTTTACGTATGTAGTTGCTCCACCTTCATTAGAATTCATTAGTCCCCAAGGTAATCAGGAAGAGGAGGCTATCAATCAAGAAGAGAAGGAAGATAATACCGCAGATTACAAACAGCTTATTGATACTAGCGGCCCCAAAACTGCTATTTGTCCTATGAATGGCCAACTTTTTACAGAAAAAGAGAAAGAGGCCTGGGAACAACGTCGCCCCTTGCTTATTATGATTGAAAACCATGAAGAAGCTCGGCCTCAATCCGGTTTATCTAGTGCTGATATTGTTTACGAAACTGTAGCTGAAGGCGGCATTACCAGGTTTATGGGGGTCTTTTATTGTGATGCCCAGTCTCACGAAGCTATTGTTGGACCAGTTCGTAGTGCCCGCAGCTACTTTATCAACTGGGCTTCTGAGTACGGTGCTAACCCGTTATATGCTCATGTGGGCGGAGCTAACTGCAACCATGGTTGTCCTGGTGGTACCAGCGAAGCTGATGCTTTGGGTCAAATTGAAGATTATGGTTGGGGTGGTTCCATGGGGAATGATCTTAATCAATTTGCCATTGGTTACCCCACATACTGGCGTGACTATGAGCGCATGGGACACACAGTCGCTACTGAACACACCATGTATTCCACCACTGAACGTTTATGGGCTTTGGCTAAAAAACGGGAATGGACCAATGTTGATAGCGAGGGCAATGCTTGGGATGAAGACTTTGTACCTTGGCAGTTTTATGAAGAGGGGAAAGAACCTAAGATTGGTGATGTAACTACTATTGGCTATGATTTTTGGGAAAACTCGCCAGCTGGTGATTACTCTGTCTCTTGGAAATTTGATCCTGAGAAAAAAGTGTATTTGCGCAGCAATGCTGGCAAGGAACATCTTGACCTAGACACCAATAAACAGCTTTCAGCTAAAAATATCATAGTTATGTATTCAGTGGAGAGTAATGCTGATGACGGCTATCCCAGTAATGCCCATTTGCTTTACGATACAATTGGTACAGGTACTGGAGTTTTATTCCAAAATGGTAATGCTACTGAAATCACCTGGACCAAAGATAGTAGAACTGATCGAACTATTTTTGAAGATGCTGATACTGGCAAAGAAATCAGCTTTATTCCAGGTAAAATCTGGATTAGCAATTTAGCTAAGGGGAATAAGACTTTGGAATACTAAAGAAGTAAATTTTAATATGTTCCCAGAAAAAATTATTTATTAATTTTCTCTGGGAACCGGGTAAGCTCGCATACCTTAATATACAGTAGCGATAAAACGCTTACCCAATTCCAAGAACCATCACTTGAAAGCAATTATTTGATCAGTACACTCCTGATCAAACCAGTTGAAGGTCTGAGTACCGTCCAAGCCAGTATTTTCTACGAGAAGCACTCGAGGCTCAAGACACTTCCCATCTTTATTGCAAGGCTTGGCTGAATAAATGCATTTCGATCTTGAAGAACGAACATTTCCCCCCAAGAGAAATTCACCCTCTTGGCACAACAAGGTGAGCTCATAACGACCAGTCTGACTTGTTCCCTGATCAGCCGGATGACCAGGAGGAATTTCTTCCCAGACAAAACCTTGGTCAGTCAGATTGAGTTTTTTAAGCTCAATCCACTGATAGTCTAATGCACCAAGTTCCTCAACTGCCACAGGGCTATTAAGCCCTTTAATAACAACCTTCTCAGCAACTGGTTTCCATGATGGAGTTGGCCAGGGAAGAACCGTAATGACCCATTCCTTCTGAATCTCATCCCAAGCTATTGCTTGAGAAAGACACCAAGATCCATCATTCAACCTCCCCGCCAAAGCAGAGGAAATTGAGGTGACCTCCCCAAGCCCTTTCAGAGCATAAACCCCAGGTTTGTTAGGGGTGAATTCAATCACCTCTTTCAACCGGAAAAGCCCTGTCGAGAGCCAGCCAAACGACCCTGACCCAGAAGATATTACATTGGCATACATTGCCCAATGTCCATCTCGCTGGCCCTCAAGCTCCCAACTCAAATTGGCAAAGCCAATTTGCGACAAACTGATACCACCTTCACTGGTTACAGCAAAACCGACTTGCTTAGTAGCAAAGGTGCTAACCAGACTGATTGTTGCTTTTTCACCTGGATGCAAACCTACCGGAATCCTGTCCACATCAAGATTTTGGGCCCAAGCATCTGCCCAGGTCCAAGTCATACAACTCGAATCAGAGCATACTTCTGGTTCCTGCGCTAAAGCTACAGGAGCTAAAGACGATAAAACAGCAACCAACAACACCCATACAAAAATCTTCTTCATGATTTATCCCCTTTCAAGGTTATGGAATATTCCTTTCACCAATACATACAGATAAATCACTGATTATCCTTTCAGCTCCTTACAAGCCATCTATCTCAGTGGAAATAGGAAATTTTGACAACGAACCCAGGTAGAAATTTAAAATGTATTCAATCTCTGCTTGGATTCGCTGTATTTAGTTCTTGGAATTTTTAATGTACTAAGATATCTTTTACAAAAACTGCAAATAGTTTTTAAAGGATATCTAAACAAAAAGAGCAATATCGCTCTTTTATTGGCTAGTATTGTATTCAAAATACAAACTTTAGTCAATACTATAGGATTATTTATAAGACAAGGATCACATTATGTACTCGTATGCTATAATTGGCTTTAATTAGGAAGACTAATCAATTTTGTCATTCCGAGCTTGTTGAGACCTGCCTATTGGCAGGCAGGAATCTTTTAAGGAAGATTCTTCAACTTCACTTAGAATGACAAAGTAACATGGCCAAACTTCAAGATTTTCTTATCTCCCGCGTTCGCGTTAAACTTTTAAAAATTTTCCTAACAGATCCAGCTAAAATCTACTATGTTCGAGAGCTGGTTCGTCTTTCCAAGGAGGAAATTAACGCTGTTCGTCGCGAGCTCCAACATATGGAAGAAAAAGGCATGGTCAAAAAAGAGTCGCGTGGTAACCGTCTTTATTACGGTTTCAAAAAAGACTATCTTTTTTACAACGAATTAGTTCAACTTACTGCCAAAACTGTTGGTCTTGGTCAAGCTATTATCAAAGACCGCAATCGCATTGGCAAAATCCGCTTTGCTGTGTTATCTGGCAAATTTTCTCGTCACCGACCCCACAACGAAACAGATGTAGACTTGCTAATTGTGGGTGAAATCGTAATTCCTCAAGTAGCTTCTGTTGTTGCTAAATTTGAAAAAGAGCTGGATCGGGAAATCAACTACTCAGTCATGACTAAAGAAGAATTTGATTTTAGAAAAAAACGCCGAGATCCTTTTATCACCCAAATCCTTATGGGCTCTCGTATTATGCTTTTGGGAGACGAAGAAGAATTGGTATCATAACTTAAAAATAAAAAACAAATAAAAAGTGTTTTTACCTCTCTTTTTCCTCTTGTTTCTCGCCTGTTTTTGTCTAAAATATGTGTAGTGTCATTTTGACCGAAGTGGAGACCTGACTGCCGGCAGGCAGGAATTTTATTGGCAAAATCATTTAACTTCGTTCGGAATGACAAAAATGAATGCAAGCAAAACGCCTTTTTATCATTATCATTGGCCTGACTATAATCACTGCTATTATTTCTCTTCCTAAAAATTTCCAAATTCATCAAACTATTTTTGGTAAAACTATTAACGCTACCATTTCTTCCCCGGAAATCAATTTTAAACTTGGCAAACTTGAATTCCATCGTAGTCTCGATATTCAACGAGGTTTAGATTTACAAGGCGGAACCCAAATTGTTTTACAGGCTGATATGAGTAAAGTTAAAACTAGTGATCGCCAAACAGCCTTGGAAGCTGCTAAAGAAGTTATTAGTCGTCGGGTAGATCTTTACGGAGTTACTGAGCCATCTATTCAAACTTCAAAGGTTGGCAATGATTATCGAATTATCGCTGAGCTTCCAGGTATTCAAGATATTAATCAAGCTATTAGTTTAATTGGCCAAACCGCCCAGCTTGAGTTTAGAGTCCTACCACCGCAACTTAAGGATTCCACAGCTAGTGCTGTACCATATACTGATTTTGTAACTACTGACCTTTCTGGTAAAGATTTGAAAAGATCATCCGTGCAATTTAATAATGGTCTTCCCCAAGTTGGTCTAGAATTTACTGGCGATGGTGCTAAAAAATTTGCCACTATTACTAAAGAAAATGTTGGCAAACCAGTGGCTATTTTCCTGGATGAAATTCCGGTCACTGCTCCAACTGTTCAAGAAGCCATTACTACTGGTCAGGCTGTGATTTCTGGAAACTTTACTACTGATAGTGCCAAAGCGCTTTCGATTCAATTAAATGCTGGAGCTTTACCAGTCCCCATTAAAGTTATCGAGCAACGAACCATTGGGCCTAGTCTTGGTCAAGAATCGGTCAATAAAAGTTTAACCGCTGGTTTTATTGGTCTTTTTATCGTTATGGCTTTTATGGCTGCTCTTTATGGCCGACTGGGTTTAATTGCTGATATTGCTTTAGTCATTTATGGTTTGATCACCTTAAGTATTTATAAACTGGTGCCAATTACTTTGACACTACCTGGTATGGCTGGTTTTATCCTATCCGTTGGCATGGCTGTAGATAGTAATATTCTGATTTTTGAGCGAATGAAAGAAGAGGTTCGCACCGGCAAAGCTTGGCGCCAAGCCATGGAACTAGGTTTTGGCAGAGCCTGGGATAGTATTAAAGATGCCAATACTGCCACCATTATGACTGCTCTCATTTTACTTAATCCCTTGAATTTTAATTGGTTGGTTACTTCTGGTACAGTTCGTGGTTTTGCTTTAACATTGCTAATCGGTGTGGTTTGTAGCTTGTTTACCGGTATTGTGGTCACTCGAACATTATTGCGAGTTTTGTATAGAGGAAAGGAAACACAGCTATGATCAAGTTCATGAAATACTACTGGGTATACTTTATTTTTTCGAGTATTTTTATTGTGCCTGGTATCTATTCATTATTAAATTGGGGACTCAAACCTTCGATTGATTTTACCGGCGGTACAGTCTTACAACTACAGGTTAATAGTCAAAAACCTATCCAAAAATCAGTTATTGAAGCTGCAGCTAAAAAAGAAAACATTGAAATTTTAGAGCTAAATCAAAGCACTAATAACACATTCACCCTTCGAGCTAAAGAGTTTAATCAAAGTAAAAATACCTTACTTCAAGAAAAAATTGCCAGCGCTGCTGGAGCAACCGTTACCGAAAAACAGTTTGAAACCTTAGGGCCAATTTTGGGCAGTGAAACTCTCAATAAAACTATGGCTGCCATTGGTTTAGCTGTGATAGTGATTTTACTGTTTGTCTGGAAACAGTTTAATGATAAAAAATATGGCATTTGCGCCATTTTAGCTATGCTCCACGATACCCTAGTAGTCTTTGGTATCTTCTCCCTTTTAGGTCACTTTAAAGGTGTAGAAATTGACACACTTTTCATGACTGCGGTTTTAACCATTTTGTCGTTTTCGGTCCATGACACAATTGTAGTTTATGACCGGATCAGAGAATCATTACGTAAATATAGTGGCATACCCTATGAAACCATTGTCAATAAAGCCGTGAATGAAACACTAGGTCGCTCGGTCAACAACTCTATGACCATTATTTTTATGCTGTTGGCTTTGTATTTATTAGGCGGAGAAACGATTAAATGGTTTGTTTTTGCTTTGCTAATCGGCACCATTTCTGGAACGTACTCTTCAACCTTTACTGCCGCACCCTTACTGGTTTTGTGGGAGAAGATGTTTAAGAGAAGTAGGCATTAGCTCAGAAACGCTAAAAGCTAAATTTTGTGCTTTTCCTCTTTTTATAGAATCTAACTTTTGGCCTCTTATTCCCCATATTGCAATACAGACATCCCCTTGCATTTCCAGCAAAACATCCAAAAACAGTTGCCCTGAATAAGGAGGGACTTCTATTTCATACCTTCTTCCTACCATACTAAAACCGTTATTATCATCAAGAATATGTAATTCTTCCATGGAATCAGAGCAAAGCATAAGCCTTCCGACATCTCCGCAGAATTTTTCATAAAAATCTCCTGGATGAACACAAAAACATTTTGGATATTGATCGGGGTTTCCATTCCAATGCAGGTATTTGAGCAATTGTTGTCTTATCGCCCAATGACAAAGAGCAGGGTCAAGACGTCCTACTTCATTGGTTAAAACAATTCTTCGATCACTTTCGGCTTCTATTGCAGGTGACATAATAAGATTTTACAAATCAAATTACCATGAGCTTATTTAAAATATTTTTTCTAAATTGGTTTGAGCAGGGAAAATCTCTCTTCTAAATCTCTTTACTATTTGCCAATGCTTTACTATTCTCTTGCTGCGGTTTCATCAGCGGAAAAGCAATAACTTCCCGGATATGATGAGAATTAGTTAAAAGCGCTACAAAGCGATCAATACCAATTCCGGTTCCGGAAGTTGGTGGCATCCCGTATTCTAAAGCTTCCACAAATTCATCATCAGCTGACATGGTTTCATCATCACCTCCAGCTTCCAATTCGGACTGTTTGGCAAAACGCTGCGCTTGATCAATAGGATCGTTGAGCTCTGAATAATTATTGGAGATTTCAAAACCACTAGCTAAAAGCTGAAAACTTTGGGTATAGCCTAGATACTCAGGATCTTCTTTAGCTAAAGGTTTCAGATCTTTAGGATGATGGGTTAGAAACACTGGTTGAATAAGCTTGGGTCGCACCTGGGCTTTATAAAATTCATCAACCAAATGTCCTCTTCCCCACGCTTTATCAACTTCCAAACCATGTTCTGCCAGTACTTTTTGCAAATCTTCCAAATTTTGATACGCATCAATATCTACTTGCGTGTATTCTAGGATCAGATCTCGAAACCGTTTTCTAGGATATGGTGGTGTAAAATCTATTTCTCCATGCTCAGTTTGAATTTTATAGTCACCGGTAACTTCTTTAACTACATAACCTATCAGTTGCTCCTGCATATCCATATTTTTCTGATAATCAGCATAACCCCAATAGTACTCCAACATAGTAAACTCAGGATTGTGTTCTCGATCTACTCCTTCGTTACGAAACGCCCGGCCGATTTCAAACGTCTTTTCAAAACCAGCAATAATCAGTTTCTTTTGCCACAGCTCGCCCATACAAATCCGCAAATAGAGATCCATATCATAGGCATTAATATGAGTGGTAAAAGGTTTAGCTAAAGCTCCAGAAGCAGTCACTTCCAAAATAGGCGTTTCCACTTCAATAAAGCCTTCTTTGATCAAAAATTCCCGCAGTTTTTGGATGACTTGAGTTCTGATGATAATTTTTTGCCGGACTTCTGGATTTAAAATCATGTCCAAATAGCGTTTGCGATAACGTTCCTCCACATCTTTAAGTCCGTACCAAGTATCCGGTAAAGGCCGCAGAGCTTTAGACAGGATTTGTAAATCATGAACTTCAATGGTCAACTCACCACTTTGGGTTTTAAATACTTTACCACTACAGCTAATAAAATCTCCAATATCGAGCTTTTTAGCCAAATTAAACACAACCTCGGAAACTAAATCTTTACGAATCATGGCCTGCATTTTGCCACTTTGATCTTCAATATCTAAAAAAGATAAATTGCCATGACCTCTGATTGAACGGATTCGGCCAGCAATAATGACCTCCTGATCCATCATAGTCAAAGCTTGAGATACAGTTTGTTCTCTATCAGCTTGAGCCGGATATGGGTTTATTCCTGATTGCTGTAAATCTTGTAGTTTTTTAAGACGAACTTCTCGAAGCTGGTCAAATGGTTGTGCCATAACTTTTTCCTTTTACATTTTCTGTAATATATTTTTTAATTTTACCATCAAAAACCCCCAATTTCTGGGGGTAATTGATTCAAACAGCAGGTAAACTGCTTGATGGTTAATGAATTTTAACAATATGATATAAAACCTTACCGGCGGGTGCTTCAACCTCAACTTTATCACCTTCACCTCGACCCAATAAAGCTTTACCAAGTGGTGAGTCATGAGAAATTTTCTTTTCAGTCGGATCAGCTTCCCACTCACCTACTAAAGTGAATTGATGTTTCTTTTCGTTGATTTCAACGGTTATTTTACTTCCTAAACCAATCTTTTTGCTCGTCCCATTGCTATTAATCACTTTGGCTCTGGCAATAATATCTTCGAGCTCATCAACTCGTCCTTCCATCAGCTCCAGCTCGGCTTTAGAAGTACTGTATTCAGCGTTTTCTGACAAATCCCCAAAGTCACGAGCTTTAGCTACTCGATCAATCATCTGAGGAAGTTTGATATCTTTAAGTTGTTGCAATTCTTCTTGTAACTCTTCCAAGCCTTCTTTGGTCATGTGGACCTGGTTGTTTTGCTTTACCATATTCCCTGATTTTTAACTACATCCGCAGTACTGTTTATAAGTATTGTATGCTCTTAAAAACCAGTTTTAATTTTATTATCTCTTTGATAAATTTTGTTCTTTTAAACTTTTTTAGCGTTTAAAAAAAACTCCCGATTAGGGAATTTATATAGACAGCTAAGTATGACGAAAACTATAAAAGATGAGTCCAATATCGTCAATACGCATTTTCTATATAAAAGTAGATCTGAATTATAATTTTGATTGATATAATTGTTAAATTAACAGCTTCAATCCTTATCACGTATTATATACAAATAAGTATGAGAAAATGCTGAAGATAGGCAAATTCATGTTAAAATATATGAGTTAATTTGGAGTTTGGTCCCATCGTCTAGCGGTTAGCCACTCAAAGAGTGGTCACTCTTTGAGTGAGACATCGTTCTTTGAATTTTTATATAACGAAGTTAATAAAATTATGTTTTATGTTTATTTTGTAATAAGTAGTATTGATAACTCAGTTTACGTTGGTTTTACTCATGATTTAATAACTAGGATCAAACAACACAATCAAGGTAAAACTAAATCGCTAAAGTCTAAAATTCCCATAAAACTGATTTATTATGAAGCTTATTTGACAAAAACTTTAGCTAGAAAAAGAGAAATCTATATTAAGAAAAATCAAAAAGCTAAAGAAGAAGTACTGAAAAGATTAATAAGTAAATAATTAATGGTCCCATCGTCTAGCGGTTAGGACATCAGGTTCTCATCCTGAAAACCCGGGTTCGATTCCCGGTGGGATCACCCATGATTAAAGCCGTAATCTTTGATTTTGATGATACGCTAGTTAAAACTAGACAATGCCGTTATAAGGCTCTCAAGTTTGCCGGCAAGCATTTTTACGATTTGGAAATTACTGATGAAAAACTAGGTAAACATTGGGGAGAACCGTTTTTGACTTTTGCTGGCAATGTTTTTAGTCATATTGAAGCTCCAGAACTAATTGCTAAAAAATATTTTTCCATTTTGCATAATTTCCCCACCAAAGCCTATGGAGAAGCCAACAAACTCTTAGATAAACTTTCAGGAGATTATAAACTAGGCGTAGTAACTGCTATTTCCTGCAAACTTTTGAAGCATGATGCTAAACAAGCAGGCCTTAATATTAATAAATTTGATTTTATTCAAGGCGAAGAACACAGCAAAGTTCATAAACCAAACCCTGAAGTTTTCAGACCAACTTTAGAGTTTTTTAGTCAATTTGGAATTAGCAAAAATGAAATGGTGTATGTGGGTGATGGCCTTTGTGATTGGGAAGCTGCTCGTGATGCTGGGATCAGATTTATAGGAGTTTCTTTAAATAGTTTGAGGGTTTTTGATGAGCAAAAAATTACTATAGCTAAAAGCTTGTTTGAAATACCAAATTTGCTCCTTAACTAAACTCTACTCCCCTACCATCTCCGAAGTTTTTTCCAGCTGAGAAATCCATTGTCGCTCAAACTGGGAAAATTTGGAACGCAAACTGTAGTCAAAAATCAGATTACCAACTCTAATTTTAGCTCCCCCCATAATTTTAGGATCAACTTGCAGATGAATAATAACTTGTTTATCCAAGGCTTTGCTGAGATCTTTAGCCATTTTAGTAAGATCTATGGGCAAAACTTCCACTGCAGCTACTACATTAATAACCATAACCTTCTCAGTTAGTAGTTGAAATTTTTGGACAAACTCATCAAAATAATCAAATTTATCACTATCAAAAAGCCAAAATTCTTTATCTCCCAGAAGTTCTCTGAAAAAGGTTTGTAGTAAGGGGATTTCAAAATCAGAAAATAAATCTATGATTTGAGTTTTTTTAAGTGAATCGGTCAGTTTTTTATCATTGACCACATCATTAGCATGACTTTTAAAGTTTTTAGATTGGGATAATGTCTCCAAAGCAACTGAGATCTTCTTTAGCTCTGAGGTGGTATTAATTTGCTCTAATAGTTTTTGAGCTAGCTTTTCGACACCATTATTTTCGCTCATATCCGTTGTTTTTGTTTTTTAACTTCTTCTAAAGCCTCTTGGATCAGCCCAATATGATCTTCATAAGAGAGTGAACGCTCAACTACTTTTTCAGTCACGCTAATTACCAGTTTAACCAGATTTTTCTCAACTTCTGCAAAACGTTCTTGTTTGTATTCTTCCAGATCTTGTGAAATAGCTTGATCAAAACTAGACGCCTGAGTTTTAGCTTCTTCTAAAATTTGTTTCTTTTGCTCTTTAGCTTCTTCTAAAATAGCTTCGTATTCTTCCTGAACCTGGCCTTCCAGTTCGGAGGCAACATGTTGCAATCTTTTTATGAGTTCAAAAGCTTTGACTACTTTTTTATTGGCCTGACTTTGAGCTTCTTCTTTGTGAACCTGAAGTTTTTCTCGAGCCTCTTTTAAAAACTGGTCAAGTTGTTGTTCTTGTCGCTTATGACGCCGATAAAATAACAAAAATAAAATGCCAAGTTCGGCAACAGTCACGAAGGTATAAATAAGAAAGGTCGAAACAACCATAGTGGGCAGATACTAGTATTAGTTTATTGTATTGAAAAAAGACAGTAAAAAGCAACCGGAGCTTATTTTAAAATAAACACAGCTGCCGCTAAAGCTAATCCCGCTGCTGCTAAAAAGGCAATAATGCTACCATATAAATTAAACTGTAACCGTCCTTTGGCAAAGGGGTTACGCCCAATAGCTTCCAAACCACGACTGACCATAATTCCACCTCCAATACTGGCCCCCAAAATTCCTACGCCAGCAGCCAACCCTGCTCCAATATATTTGATACCAGTTCCTCCACTACCACCTAATTTCATATCTTTCAAAAAATCCTGAATTTGAGCAGCAATAGAGGCTCCTTTTACACCTCCCAACCCAGCGCCAGCTCCACCAGCTCCAATACCAACCTGATCCATTCGTGGTTCTCCTTCAACTCTAAAAATGTTACTTACTCCCACCATACCATCTCCAGCCACAGTCACTGTTACCTCGTCAGAAGCTAAACCAATAATGGCCTGGACATACCATAAACCACTAGCAGAAGGGCTAGCTGTAGCTGGGTCAATAGTGCCAGTTGTATCAGCAAGCGCCAAAGGACCAGTGTAATTGGTTACCATTTCATTGAGTGAGTTTTTAGCAGCAATAGAAATTGTAAATGGTTCACCCACTTTTTGTGGACTAGCAATATTCTCAATCACCAACCTCCTATTCATACCAGTACCCACACTACCAACAATTTTAGCAACCTTGGTAACATTTCCTTGAGTAGCACTAATTGTTACTGTCCCAATTCCAGTTTCTGATGCAGTCAACAAAACTGTATTTGGTGTTTGTTGAACCAGGGTACCTAAATCACCGCTAATAGAAAAACTATAAGCAACTCCGGTGACTACGCTACCACTTGAGTCAACTGCAGTAGCAGTAATCGGAATTGTTGCTCCCGACAGGGCTGAAATAAAATCCGGATCTACAATCACTTGAGAAATCTCAATTGGGGTTGGTGTGGGTGTAGCACTAGGAGTAGCTGTTGAACCAGTACCTTCTTCACCAGTTCCGCTCCCACTACCACTACCAGAACCAGTGCCTTGATCTTCCGGAATAACTGAAATGGAAGCGTAAGCTGTTCGACTATCAGCTGTTGCTTTAACTGTATTTATGTAATTACCATTAGTTGCCCCAGCTGTAAAAACTCCAGCACCATCAATGGTTCCTCCACTATTTACTACTGACCAAGCAACACTCGAAAGAGTTTTTTCATTTTGATATTGATCATAGCCCTTAACAGTGAAAGGTAGTTGACTTCCTTGCGGCATCACTGCCAAAGTTGGATTAATAGATAAAGAAATAGTCGGCCCAGCAATGGCAGTTTCATAAAATTGTACCGGTGTACTGGCTCCGGATGTAATACTACCTGTCACTACGTATGTCCCATCTTTTCTTCCCAAGGTTAATGCAGTACTAGCTCTGCCAGTAGTAGCGGCTGTTGTTGCTGAAGTGCTTGTCAGAGCTTGTCCTGTTGATTTTGGTGGATAACTGGTAATAGCAAAATTAACCCCAACTCCAGAAATTGGATTATCAAAAGGATCGGTCACTTTAGCAATAAGAGATTGACCAAGCTGTGAGTAAACTGTGCCACTTTGATTACTTCCACTTACAATAGTAATAAACTTTATTCTTGTATCCGGACCAACTGTAAATTGATTAGAAGTGCCACTAGCACTTCCATAGTCAACATACATTTGGATATCTTCATCTGCGCTGGTAATGTAAACACTCCCAGTCCATACACCATTAATAAAATTGCCAGTTACAGTTGGAGCAATCGTTCCTGTGTCATCTGTCAAATAAGCTTGACCATTGAAACCAGTCTCTGTTGTTCCACCACTATTTTTTGCATAGATAGTAACTTGAAATGGTACGCCAGCTAATTTGGCCCCACCTTGAGTAAAATCATCAAAAGTAAAACTATTTGGATCTGTAGCCAAAGCAGGCTTTACTAAGACCAAAAAACCTAAAATAAAAAATAGACTGAGAAAAAATTTTCTAAGCTTCACAATATCATTTATAATGAGTAATACTAAATCTTTATCATCTTACTATTTTTAGACCAAGCTAGTAAATAGAGATATGCCTGCCCAGAACCTTAGCCAAACCATCAATTCGTTTTTCGAAGGCCAAAGCTTACAAAAAGAAAAGCTGCGCTTATATGTACTGCGGGTTTTGCAATCTTCTCGCCAACAGCTTGAGCACTACATCTACACTCCAATTCATGAACCATTTTGGAATCAGGTTCATGATAGCGCTATAGCTAGTAGCAATGACAGCTGGAAAACTAGTATCACTGAAATAAAAAGTCTAGGTAAACAAATTGATTTCTGGATCAATGAAGCCGTTAGTTCACCTCAACGCATGGAATTTTTTATCTTACAAAAAGCAACCGAACTTAGTTCTGGCAATCAAAACAAAGACTACTTTTTAGCTCTTATGATTCGCAATGATCAACTTCTGGCAGTAGTGACTGTTTTCCAGGAAGCAGTGGAACATATTAAAAACTGCTTAAGCTTTGATGTACAGACTATTTTTGATTCACCGGATTTTAATTTTTTTGCCCAAAAAAGTATTGAAAAACGTATCTTCGAAATGGCTGAAGCCTACTTCCAAACTAGATCACAAATGAAGGGATTAGGAGTTTAAATTAATAAGAAACCACTGGCTCGGTCATTAAAATCTCCGGCTGATTATTGCCTTGATAAGTAACAGTCCAGACTAAATTACTGTTTTCATCTCTATAAGCATTCATCAAATCTAATGTCCTTTGGAAACTGGCCCAACCCCAAAACATTCGAGGCTTAAAATAGGTCGAAAGCAAATAGTCACAATCATTCAGGTTTTCAGTTTGCGATAGCTTGTGAATATTTGGCAAAGTTTGTAAATGTAGCAATTGGATAAGATTGTCTTCAACAATAATGCAGGCATTCTTTCGATTTTGAAAAAAATCTGTTAGCGAGGTAAATTTAGGATATTTTTGATAAAGCAGCATTCCACTATCTTCCACATAAAACCAATCCAGATTTTCCAACTTCTGAGAGCTTAATAAAATACTCATGGGCGGGCCTTGTTTAGTTTTAAGTTGCAAGTCTAAGTCTTGGCAATTTGGCTGGCAATTGTAAAAAAAACTAATGGTCACACTTTGTGTTTGCGGCTTGATTTGGGTCAAAAATGTGCTTTGTGGTAAGTCAAGCTTTTTATAAGGTTGTAAATAAGGCGGCAACTGCCAACGGTTTGAGGTTTTTAGAGCATATGGTGGTTTTTGGTTAAAAGCCAAATTTGCAGTCTGTATACGAGTAAATTGTGCGTTGCACCAAAAAGATGCGGCCAGTACACTAATGCCAACAATAAGAAAGTATTTTGGCTGCATTTTTTGTATGAATCCAAAAAAGTTATTTATAAAACGGGATTGGTTTTTATTACCTTTTGCTTTCATCTTCATTTTAGTATTATTTAATCTTGGCCTGAGACAACTCCGCAGTCAAATATATTTTGATATGGATGCTCTTTGGCCTATTAGTATTGTGATGCCCAAATTACCAAGTTGGCAGGATTTACTTACTCTCTTAGCTGTCGTTTTACTTTTTGCAGGTTTTATCAAATTATTGCAAAACAAAACTGTTTCAATTGTATACTATCTGCTTTTTCTAGCTGCTCTAATCCTGGGAACTAATCTGTTTGGCGGTATCCATGAAGGTTTTATTTTCCCGGTTAAATCAGGTGGCGTGGAGTATTGGCAGGACGCTTCTAAAATTCACTCAGTTCCAAATTTTTTACAAAACTATACATTGATTCAACCCACACTTTTGGATCATAGCCGGGTTCATCCACCTGGAGCTATGCTCTTTTTTTACTATCTGCGCCAAATTTGGGATCAGCCAATTTTTGTTAGTCTTGTAATTTTGGGCATTGGACTTGTAGGCTTATATCTCTTTTTTAAATTAATCAGTCAATATGTTAGCCAAAAAACAGCCTTATTTACCACTGTTTTACTTGGCCTTATTCCGGCTGTCCAAATTTATTTTCTAGCCAGTTTTGATACCGTCATTTTGACTTGTTTTCTGGCTTGTTTTTATTTTTGGCAACATTCCAAATCGGTCAATAAATGTATCTTAAGTCTATTATTTTTTACCATAAGTATATTTTTAACTTTTGGAGTGCTATTTTTGATTCCGGTTTTAGTTTTTGATGATTGGCAGCGCAATAAAAATATCAGTAAATCAATCCAACTGCTTCTTATAAGTTTGGGGGTAATAATTGGAGCTAATGAGATTTTGGGATATAACTATTTGACTAGCTTTCAAATTGCCCACAGCTTTGAAGGCCCATCAGGTTTTTACCTCTTAGTTCAACCGCTTTCCTATCTTATGACTAGAATAGAAGATTGTCTGGAAATTTTGGTTTTTGCTGGACCTTTTGTAACCATGCTTTTATATCGAGCTTTGAAAAGTTTAAAACCATGGCAAAGACCTTTTCATCTTAGCTCGACTGCTTTTACAGCTATTGTATCGTTGCTACTTTTCTTTTTGGCTGGCGCTTACTATACCGGCGAAACTGCCCGGGCAGCACTCTTTATCTATCCTTTTTTATTTATCTTGCTGGCAAAGTATTTTGAAAAAATTAAAATAAGTGAAATTTCACAGCTTACGCTTTTAATAGCAGTTTTTGCTCAAACTGTCTTAATGCAACTCTTTGGCTTTTTCAGCTGGTAGCGATTAGGATTTAGGATCTGGTAACTAGGAACTAGAAAAACTCATTTTTGTTTTATTAATTCGCTTTTTACATCGCAGCTATCAAGAAGCTGTTTTGTGAATTCCTTTAAAAATGGCTTCTGTATTCCTCTGAGGGAAACTTAGAAGCCAATAGTTATGAACAAAACAGCTTCTTGAAGATCAATGTCTAAGCGAGAGCTTTCTTTTGCCTATTTCTTTGGCAGCACAAAGAAATAGGCTTTAATACTTTTGGACAAGCCCTGCCTGCCGGCAAGCAGGAAAGAAAAAATAGAAACAAGATCTGATAATAAAGAAACTAAAAATAGTAAAACTTAAAAAGTTTTAGTTTTTGGCACTCAACTGCCCACAAGCTCCAGCAATGTCAGTCCCCAAACTTTTTCTGATTGAAGCACTAATCCGAAACTCTTTTAAAATAGCGGCAAAATGTTCGGCTTGGTCTTTGGTAGCTGGTTTAAAATCTGTATCGGTTTGGTTATACACGATAAGATTGACATGAATCAGATGTTTGCTATCGCCAAACTGATCCGTGAGCAAATTTCCTAATTCTACAGCTTGTTTATCACTGTCATTAACTTCATGCAAAAGCAAATATTCAATAAAAATCTGGCGGTTAGTTTTAGCTAAATAGTATTTCATGGCCGAAATTAGCTCAGCTAAAGCATAGCGTTTATTGATAGGCATTAGCTGACTACGCAACGTATCATTGGGAGCATGAAGAGAAATGGCCAGATTGACTTGAGAAAAAGTATCTGCAAACTGCTTAATCCCCGGGACCAATCCAGAAGTTGAGACTGATATGTGTCTTTGCCCAAAACCATATAGTTTTGGATCAGTCAACCAGATGATACTAGCAGACACATTTTCCCAATTGGCAAATGGTTCACCCATTCCCATAAATACCAGATTAGAAATCCGATGAGAAAGCTTGTGTTGAGCCAAGTAGTGTTTCCAAAACAAAACCTGGTCACAGATTTCTTCAGCTCTTAAATTACGTGTTAGGCCCATTTTGCCAGTAGCACAAAAAGCACAAGTCATAGCACAACCCACCTGACAAGAAAGGCAAACTGACCATAGTTCTGAAGTCGGGTGCATTAGGACAGTTTCGATTTGCTTACCATCGTTTAGTTCAAGCAAAGCTTTATACGTATCTTTATTCTTCGAAATTTGCACAGCAATAGGTTTAACTGAAAGTATTGGGACAGCCTTAACTAACTCTTCTCTGAGTGATTTTGGGATAGTAAAAATATCATCATAGCGTTGGGTCTGATTCATAACTAGATCAGAAACGATTTGAGAAAAACGGTAAGCCGGCTGACCCGTGTCTTGTAAAAATTGCTGTAAGCGTTGAAAGTCCATAAGAGGTTAAAATATTGAAATTGGGCAACTAGGAGGAAACATTAAGAAGAGGTGTCTTCTTCAAAATTACTAAATTCTTTAATCCGGCCCAATAGATAGTCGCGATCATTTTTATTACTATTTTCCATTACTTCTTCAAATAAAATATTTAAAATTTCTCCGACTTTAGGCCCACCTGAAATTCCCAGTATTTCCATCACATCATGGCCAGAAACTTTCAGGTCTTTTATTTGCATGGGGGTATAGAGCACTTGACCAATCCGTTGTTGCAGTTCCCGTAAGCGCCAGGAAGTTTGGCGGGAACCACCACCTACTCGATCACCAATCCGAAGCATCATCATGTCATTGATATTTTCTAGACCAATTTTACGGATAAAACGACGAATCGCAGCATCTGTCATTTCCGGATTATAGGCAAACATATGATAACGAACTAGGATAAATAATCGTTCTTTATCGCGGTTAGATAAATGTAAGCGTTCACCAATTTTTTTAGCCAGTCTCCCGCTTACTACTTCATGTCCATAAAACGTAATTTTGCCATTTTGCTTGCGGTAAGCTTTAGCTTTACCGCTGTCATGAATAAGCGTTGCTAAACGGATAATAGGATCTGGTGAAGGGCAAGCTGCAGCTGCGTCCAGACTGTGATGCCAGACATCTTTAGTATGATGACCAGCTTGCTCAACACCAACGGTTTCCTCCATTTCCGGCAAAACATAATGCAGGAGACCGGTTGCGAGCATCAATTTCATCCCGTCAGTAAAATAAGGTGCGACTAACATTTTTAAAAGCTCATCGCGAATTCGTTCTCCGGAAATATGTTTGAGTAGTGGAGCATTATCTTTAATTGCTGACAGCGTATTTGCCTCAATCAAAAATCCCAGTTGAGCAGCTAATCTGACAGCCCGCAACATCCGCAAGGCATCTTCGCTAAATCTAAGTTTGGGGTCACCAACTGCTTTGATCTGTTTTTGCTTTAAGTCCTCTTGGCCACCAAACAAATCAATTAGTTCAAACTCACCATTTTTTTTAGACAGAGCTAAAGCATTGATAGTAAAATCCCGCCGCTTCAAATCATCTTCAATTGTTTCGCCCCAAGCCACTTCGTCTGGCCGGCGAAAATCAGAATACGTGCCTTCGGTGCGGTAAGTAGTAATTTCAAAAACATCCCCCAATTCTAAACCTTCTTTGGCAAACTCATAATTTTGAAGGCTAAATTGGGCTATGAGTTCTTCAACAGTAACGCCGACTGTGCCAAAACCATTATCATAAAACGACTCTGGGAAAAGCTCTTGTAACTGTTCCGGCTTGGCATTGGTCGTAAAATCCCAATCTTTAACTTGTTTATCCAAAAGGACATCACGAACCGAACCACCTACAATATAAATTTCAAAATTGTGCTCTTGGAGGTAGTTTAAAACTTTTTCGACTAGGACTGGGACTTGCAGGTTCATGAAAGTTATTATAACGTGAGAAACAATATTAATGTAACCAATACCTATGCAATCAGTGTGGCAGGTCAAATCCCACCTCAAACCAGATACTAAAAATCGTTTGCAAGCCATCATTGATGCATTGCTAAAAAATCGTGGCTTATCGTCAAAACAAGATCAGGAAGTCTTTTTTCAAAAAGCTAAACTGGAAGATATTAGTATTGAAAAATTAGCGATTCCCAAAACCCAAATCACTAAGGTTTTAAAACGCCTAGAAAAAGCTCTAAAAAATAAAGAAAAAATTGTCATCTATGGTGATTATGATGCTGACGGTATTACTGCTACCGCTATCATGTGGGAAACATTGCATGCTTTAGGTTTTAAGGTCATGCCTTTCCTACCCCACCGGGAAGAACAAGGTTATGGTCTCAAACCTGATGGTATTGATGCAGTTATCAAACAGCTGGGCAAACCAGATCTTTTAATGACCGTTGATAATGGTATCGTTGCTTTTGAGGGAGTTCAGCATGCCAATAAGTTGGGCATTGATGTTATTATCACTGATCATCACGAAGCCCACCATACTTCTCATAAATATCCGGAAAATAAGGTTAAAACCAAGGCAACCTATCCAGATGCTTTAGCGGTGATTCACTCAATTCAAACTGCTGGGGCTGGAGTATCTTTTTTGCTAGCTAAAAAAATCTGGCAGCATTTTAAAGGTCAAAAACCAAACTTTCTGGAAAATTTACTAGAGCTAGCTACCATTGGCATCATCGCCGATATCATTCCTTTACTAGGCATCAATCGTCAAATCGTCAGCTTGGGTTTAAAGCTGCTAGCCAAAACATCTAGACCAGGCTTAAAAGCTTTGATGACCGAAGCCCAAATCGATCTCAACGCTGATTTAAATACTTACCATGTCGGTTTTATCATTGCCCCCAGACTTAATGCTACCGGCCGATTAGAGCATAGTCTTAATTCTCTTCGCCTACTCTGCACCAAAGACCAGGGTAAGGCTATTCGTTTAGCTCTTGATTTGGGCAGTATCAATAAAACCAGACAGGGTTTGACTAAACAAAGTTTAGACAATGCTCTAAAACTTTTTACTGACAAAGAACATCTAGAAAAGCTTTTAATTACTGATTCAACTACCTATAATCCCGGGGTGATTGGTCTGATTGCCGGTAAATTAACTGAGCAATTTCACCGCCCTGCTATTGTCATGGCTACTTTGGATGGTGTCGCTAAAGGCTCAGTTCGCTCTGTTCCAGGAGTTGATATTATTGCTCTACTTCGAGAATTTGAGGAGGAATTTTTGGAGTTGGGCGGCCATCCTATGGCAGCTGGTTTTTCTTTGGAAACTGATAAAATTGCCACTGTTTCTCATAAACTACAAGCCAGAGCCGAAGAAATAATTGACGGAAAACTACTCGTCCCTACTTTGGAAGCTGATCTAGAACTAGATTTTAATGATTTAAGTTTTGATCTCTATCACGATTTAGAAAAATTTGCCCCTTTTGGCCTGGCAAATTCCCGACCTGTCTTTATTACCCGCAATGTTCAAGTGGAATCTCTACGACCAGTTGGACAGCAAGCCAAACACTTAAAACTAACTTTACATCAGCAATCTCTAAATTCTAATATTGATGCCATCTACTTTTCCGCTGGCGATTGGCTTAGCAATCTTCAACAAGGTGATACCACTGATATCGCCTACCAACTTGATTTGAATACTTGGAACGGCAATCAATCACTTCAGCTTATTATTAAAGATATAAAAAAAGTTGATTAGATTTAATGTAAATCAAGCTGCCTTATCGAATTCTTGCTGTTCTTGCTGACCACATAAACCAACCAATTGAGCATGTCTATATAATAATCTAGTATCTTGTGGGGATAAATCATTCAATATCTCTTCACCATATACTGCAGCAATAAAACGACGTTTTTCTGCAAATTCAGCTATCACCAACTCCCATCCAGTAAAAGAACTTTCTCGACCTCCTTTTATCATACTAACTCACCTCCTTTTAAACATAAAAAACCTCCTTTGTGAGGAGGTTAATTTTTATAAATTTATAAATTTCTTCAAATCTTACCTCCTCCAAAATCCACGACAATAATAAGCCCAAGAATAAGACTGCTAATGGTTGCGATAGGATTTTGTTTTGGTAAGTACTGCTTCATAAAAAAGTACTAAATATATTTTGTTTCAATTTTTTTGAAAAGACTTGCCTTAGACTGACGCTATTGCCAGCCAAGGCAAGTCTTATTTTGAAAAGTCAGTAACACATTTGATCTGGAGTCAAAATCATAATTCATACTCACTACCCATGATTCATATTTTAACTCCACATATGTGATGTGTTACTGACTTAGTGCCGAGGGAGTTATAAATTTTAAAATGCTATTATTTTTAAATTTATTTTCTCCTGGCTGGAGTAGCAATGTTTTCTCTGATGGTGTTTATATTTTTTTACTTACTGGTTGGTTTTAAAATTCTAGAGTGCCTTTGCGGCAGTTTGCGTTTTGCCGCAAAGGCACTTTTCGGCGAAAGCGATCACCGACTTAGCAAGAATATATGGTTACTTATTGCTTCTTGCTCAATCTCTTCCTCCGAGCCTTTCTGTTTTGCTCCTTCAGTCGATCTCGATTGCGTTTTCTTACTTCTGGATTTCGCTTATTAGGATTAACATATGTACACATATAGTCTCCTTTACCAGATAGTTCAAGAGATTTTGCCTCCGCTTTCACTTAGGCCACAGACCTAAGGCATGAACCAGACCAGATTGGTTCAACAGACAAAATCAGGCACAGAAATCTTCAATTTTTTGAAAATTTTTGAATCTGATTTTTATTTACTACTCCAATTTTTAATGAGCTAAATTTTCCTATTATTTTTAATAAATTACCTATTAATGGACCAGCTATATGGCAATTTATTTTCTTTCACTTTCATGATTTGGTATTTTTTTCTCACCTTTCTTCAATTTTTACTTTTTAAAAAAATTAGTCATCGCAATAATCGCTTCCTAAACCTAATTCTTCTATTTGTTTATCCCAATTACCAGCTTCTGCTGCCTCTGCTACTAATTCCCCAACAGCTGCAATCTTATCAGGATCTAAGCCAATAGCTTCGTTAATTTCTCTTTCACTTAAATGTTCAATTGTTTCATTCATATTTCTCCTCATTAAAAAACCTCCATTTTCAGGAGGTTTACGTTTTTATATTTTTATCTATTTACGCTTTACCTCCTGTATTATCCGCGCAAATAAGCATCCAAAGAGCGCGGACTTGAAAGGTAATAAATTGGTAAGCAGAATTACTTATCATATACGTATATTGTAAAAACACTTTTATCAATCTGTCAATCACATATTTAATATTGCTAGCTCATTGACCATTAATCATTTCTTTCTTATAATAAGAGCATAATTTAGAAAAAGCGTTTGAGTCTGCTGACACCAGATAAGTTGCAAAACAACACGCTACTTAGCCAAAACTAAGTCGGGTAAGCCCGTGATAGCTGGAAAAGTATAATAAAAGATGGTACCGCCTTATGGCTCTTTTTAAAAAGCTCGGGCGGTTTTTTGTTGTACTTTAGATTTTTAAAATAAAAATAGTACAACAATCCGCCGCAGTATCATGAGGTAAACGAGGCTGAATAAGCCTATGTGCAACCTCAAGAACGCAGGCGGATGAGCCTTATTAAAATAATATTAGTGTCATCCTGAAGAAATGAAATGACTGAAGGATCTTACAAGATCCTTCGCCCTTCGATAAACTCAGGACTCAGAATGACACAAAAAAAGATATGTCTCGCACTCTCACTCTCCAAACCCCAGAATTAGTTGGTCAGGAAGTAACATTGAATGGCTGGGTCAATACTATCCGTGATCACGGTAAAGTCGTTTTTATCGAGTTGCGGGACCGCAGTGGCAAAGTCCAAGTAGTTGGCGATAGCAAATTGGGCAAAGTCCATCCCGAAGATGTGCTAGAAATTCATGGCCTGGTTGCCAAACGGCCAGACAATATGATTAATCCTAACTTGCCAACCGGAGAAGTCGAGGTTCAGGTTAAAGGTTTTCAAATTATTAACAAATCAAAAGAGTTGCCATTCCCGATTGATACTAGTGGTCATGAAATCGCTGAAGAGTTACGGCTTAAATACCGTTATCTAGATCTGCGCCGGCCTCGGCTCAATGCTTATATGAAACTGCGCAGCAAGGTAGCTCAGTTTCTACGCAACGAACTAATTGCTCAGGATTTTGTGGAAACTGAAACTCCTATGCTGACTAAAACCACTCCAGAAGGCGCTCGGGACTTTTTAGTCCCATCAAGATTACAACCCGGAAAATTTTACGCCCTTCCTCAAAGCCCTCAGCAGTATAAGCAAATGCTGATGGTAGCTGGACTGGAGCGCTATTTTCAATTTGCCCGCTGTTTTCGAGATGAAGATGCCAGAGCTGACCGGGCTTATGGTGAGTTTACCCAGCTTGATATCGAAATGTCTTTTGTGACCCAGGAAGATATTCTTCAATTAATTGAAGCGATCTTTACTAAAATGGTAGAAACTTTATTCCCGGATAAACATATCAGTCAAAGTCCCTGGCCTCGCCTTTCTCACCATGAAGTTATGGAAAAATATGGCACTGATAAACCGGACTTACGCCAAAATAAAAATGATCCTAATGAACTAGCCTTTGCTTGGACTCTAGATTTTCCACTATTTACTGAGCAATCTGAGGATGATTTTTTCCATGGTTCTGGAAGCGCTAAGTTTGCCCCATCTCACCATATGTTTACCGCTCCCCATCCAGATGATATTCCTCTTTTAGACACTGATCCAACCAAAGTTCGGGGCTTGCAACATGATTTGGTCTTAAATGGCTACGAAGTGGGCGGTGGTAGCATCCGAATTCACCAGCCGGAAATCCAGCAAAAGATTTTTGACTTGATTGGTTTTAGCAAAGCACAAAGCCAGCAATTTGAACACCTACTTACCGCTTTCCAATATGGTGTCCCACCTCATGGTGGCATTGCTCCTGGTTTTGACCGGCTTTTGATGGTTATTTTAGGCGAACCCAATTTACGAGAAGTTATGGCTTTTCCTTGTGCCACTTCTGGTATCACTGCTGTAGTTAATGCACCCTCGCAAGCTACTGACGAGCAGCTTAAAGAGCTTGGGGTTCAGGTCCGCTCAATGGGTAGTAAGCCAGCTGGTTCAATCTTTGAGCAAATCAAAAATTATCTGGAAACAGAAAAAGTTGCTTTCGAAATATTTGAACACGAGCCTGTTTTCACCTGTGAGCAAGCTATTGCTATTTCTAAAACTAAACCAGAAGAAAACGCAAAAGCGCTGCTTTTAGAAGCTGACGGTCAAGCCATTATGACCGTACTATCAGCTGACAAAAAGTTAGATTTAAAAGCTCTTAGGCAGATTACCGGTAAAAAGGATGTTTCAATCGGTAGTAAGGAGTTGCTTAAAAAAGCTACAGGCTTGGAACCTGGCTCAGTGCCACCATTTGGCAGTTTATGGAAACTTCCGACTTATCTCGAAGAGGGTTTTAGTA
>JAAZOH010000031.1 GCA_012797845.1 Candidatus Beckwithbacteria bacterium | reverse complement strand
TTTTTGGGCTGATGGCTACTTTGCTGAAACCATAGGTAAAACCAATTACTTACAAATAAAAAAGTACATTAAAGACAATAAAGAAATTATGCCAGAGAAGGATTAAAACCACGGTCTTTAGACCGTGTGTAGTTTATTTGATTTATTATTTACTAATTTGATATAAAAAATAATACTAATATATATTATAAAAATCAGAAAGGAGGGGTAGATTAGTATAAAAAAGATTATTGAAGGTTTTTATGGGCAACAGGGGTAAAATTTTTCTATATTTTACTTAACTCTGATAATCTAAATAATTTTCCTTATAGTAATTGCGGATAAAAATAAATTTAAAATTTATTATGCGCTACTTTTCTTGTTTAGCCTGATTATTAGCGCTTTGTCTAGTAGGTTGCTATCTTTTTTTATTTGCTATTTTTTTTGTTTTTTCAATTAAAAATGATTTTTTTTATTAAAAAAATATTATTTTTATCTTCTAACTATCTTTTTAAAATAAAAGACCAAAAAAATAAAATAGGGCATTTTATTATCCGCAATAAATTTCGGATAAATATATCTTTTCCCTGCGTTTCGTAATATTCTATAAAATTTTAATTGCAAAGAAACTAAAAGGTGATGCAAACCCCCAACTTTTTTATTTTTTTATAGAATTTTGAGCATTTCGGTTTTTAAAAAGCTTTCAAAATTAATGTAGCATAGAATTTCTAAGCTAAAGCTAATCCTATTTAGCCCTCATTCTTATGTCCATATTAATTATCTTATCTTAAATTGTCCCTAATGGTTTCTACCCCTGTTTGTATATCTGTTTTTTAAACCCTTTTACAATAAAACTATCAAATTTTTAATAACTTTCTAATTAACTAGTAGTTCTACTTTAGTATGTAGACCACCTTGTTTATTGTTCAAGTTCTGCACTGATTTTCCGTAACTACTTTTCTTGATAACTTAATCATATAGTTCCTATAAATTATCATGGATTGTCATGAGCTATTGTGATTTTAAGCCACCACTAGGGGATTATTAGATTTTTAAAACGTTTTTGTTTTTAATTACTATCATGACCATAACGTTGGTTAGACTATGTCTGTATTAAAGTTCTTAGGACATCTTGATCTTACATACAGTCACCACTTTGTTTTTTCTCTCAAAAAATATAAAGCAAACTAATGATCAGCTTCTATTTTTCTTGGGAACTGGTGAGCATATTAGTCCTTGTAATTCATTTAAATCAATTAAATATTATTAGGTTTTTATTATATTCCATTAGGTGCTGCATGTAGTTGAACTATGAAGAGATAGTGTCAGCAGTTCTGCCTTTATTTTGATAGGTATAGTGGTTTGCAATAGTTTTATTTTGAAAATGATTAAAATCTCTGCCACCAACAATTTGTCACCGATAGTTAAAAAAATAAGCTTTTTATTTTGTTATTAATTTGTCACCAGATAGTTGTCATCAGTTTGATGATATTAATAGTGTTGTCTTTTTATCAATTTAGCAATCGGTGTTGTAAATTGAAACCATTTTTATTAAATCTGGTGACATTTAATACATAATAAAAACAGTTGATAGCAAATAGTTACTATAATTACTAGCAATTATTTATACCAATCAATAATCATGTGGAAAACTTACATTTTGTGTGGAAATGTTTGAAGCGTTATAAAAAATGGGAAATTTTAGACTCTTATTACGTTTTGTGTTCTTTTTTGCTTAGTTTTTTATGAAGAGCTTGAGTAGAAAAAACGTTTTTAACAGGCTAGCTATAAATTATTCTGATTACTAACATTCAATTAATATGTATAAAATAGATATATTTATTAGCTTTAAAATCTATAAAGAATAAATAAATTGCTCATTAATAAGATAGCATTTATCTATTGCTATTTTAAAATGAAAAAGTATGCAATGATATAATACGGTATATGAAAATAAACTTATTTTTTCTTGTGGTGTTTTGTCTTGCTTTACTTGCTTGCCTAAAAACTGCGAGCATAGTGTGTGCTCAAGAAAAAACAGCTTCAATAGCAGGTGTGGAAACTGTTGCTTCCATGTCAGCCCAGGAGCAAGCAGCTAGTTCTGCAGCTATGATAGAAGCAAGCCAATCGTCAATTGTAAAAACAGTAGTAGAGAAAGAACCCGATATCACCGAGCCTAAACCAGAAGTTAAAGGTAAACTAGAAAAAATTTTGGAAGAAAACCCCGTGGGGTCACTTAATCCGTTTACGGTTTTACGGCATGGTATTCGTTATGCGGTAGCCAGAGGAGTTCCAGCCAACACCATTGTTTTAATGCTTTTATTTCCCCTGATTGCCACTGTAGTAGTCATTGCTCGTCATGTGATCGGGTTGCAGAGTTTTGGTATTTTTACGCCAGCTTTGCTTTCAGTCGCATTTTTAACAACTGGTTTGGCAACTGGTATTGCTTTATTTATCATGATCTTATTGGTAGCAACAGTAGTGCGAATGGTGATGAAACGTATTAGATTTCAATATCTACCAAGAATGGCGGTTTTTATCTGGTTTGTCTCCATGGCTGTTTTGTCTGTTTTGATTGTATCGCCAGCCATTGGTAGGGAAGAGCTGATTACTATCGGGATTTTCCCAATTCTAATTCTAATTCTGCTAGTTGAAGATTACCTTGATCTACAAATTACTCGGAGCTTTTCTAAAGCAATGGCTATTACTCTGGAAACAATTGTTGTGGCTATTGTCTGTTTTTATCTAATGAATTGGGAGTTCTTGCAAAAATTTGCCTTGGTTAATCCTGAATTTTTTGCTCTAAGTTTGTTGGTGGTTTTAACCATGGTTGAACGATATACTGGCATGCGTTTATTGGAAATTTGGCGGTTTCGTAAGATTATAAAGTTTTAAACTTCCTAACTATCTCTATTGCTTCTTATTATGGTAAAGATTCATGACTTACTAGGTATGAATGCCAGGAACCTGACCTACTTGAGGCTCAATAAGGTTAAAGGTAGAAGAATTGCTGACTCAAAGCTTTTAACAAAGCGAGTATTGCGCAAGTATAAAGTGCCACATCCTCGCTTAGTTAAATTGATGACAAATAGTACTCAAGTTCAGCAATTTGACTGGTTATCTCTTAAAAAAGGTTTTGTCATAAAGCCAAGTGATGGTTGGGGAGGTGAGGGGATTTTGGTCATCAAAAAAGCAAGTAAGTTTGCGGGTGAATGGATAGAAATGAATGGTCGGAAAATTTACGTAGAAGATTTAAAACTTCACGCCTTGGATATTTTGGAAGGTAGGTATTCTCGCAACAAAGCTCCAGATCGGGTGATCATTGAAGAACGGGTCAAAATCCACCCTAAATTCAGAAAATATGCACGAGGAGGGACGCCTGATGTTCGAGTCATTGTTTTTAATAGTATTCCAGTCATGGCTATGTTGCGGTTGCCAACCAGGGAAAGTAACGGTAAAGCTAATTTACATCAAGGAGCCGTTGGTTTGGGTTTAGATATGGCTACCGGTATTACTACGCACGGTATTTTGCACTATCAAAAAACCATCACTCATATTCCGGAAACCAATAAAAAAGTTAATGGCTTACGAGTGCCATTTTGGGAAGATCTTTTAAAGATTGCTGTTGATGCTCAACGAGCTTCAGGTTTGGGTTTTGTGGGTGTTGACCTTTTAATTGATGAAGATGATGGTCCATTGGTAGTTGAGCTTAATGATCAACCAGGTTTACAGATTCAGATGGCTAATCAGCAAGGATTACTTAAGCGTTTACGTCGCATTGATGATTTAGAATTGATTTCCCCATATAAGGGCATTCAAATTGCGCAAATTCTTTTTGCTGAACGTTTTGCTGATAAGGTTAAGTCTAAAGATGGTCGTAAGATATTGGGCATCTTTGAAAAAGTTAAAATCAAAGTTAATAAACATAAGCGATATGAGGTAGTTGCTAAGATTGATACCGGAGCTTATAGCGTTAGTATTGATTATGATTTAGCTAAAGAATTAGGGTTGCTTGAACCCCAACATGTTTTATGGGAGAAAAAAGTCCGATCTTCTTTGGGGGTAGAGAAGCGGCCGATTATCCAAATAGAATTTTGGCTACAAGGCAAAAAAGTTACTGCTCTGGCTCATGTGTCTAAACGCAAACATTTGCGAGCTCAAATGTTGATTGGCCGTAAATATATCAGGGAATTTTTAATCGACCCTGGTATTGTTAAGAATTTTTAAATAATCTATTCATGTCTTCATCTGATTTAGTTTATCAAATCACCGCTACTTATCTTAAAAATCACTACCAACTTTCTCCTCAAAAAAAACGTCATTTTTTTTACCGAGCCTATGTAGCTACTAAGAATCCTGACGTTAAAACTATTTTCTTTGGAGAATCTAAGAGCTATACCTTAAGCTGGGGGAAACAGGTAGTTACTACCTATCAAACCAGCCTTCAAGCTACTATAGATCGGATTATTAAAACCTTTGCTGAAAAAGAAATTAAGAAAATTAATGACCAATATAAATACAATCAGTATCTTAAATATCCAGAACTCAAAGCCTACAGCTCGCTTTTAAAATCACTACTATATCTTGATATCTATGGGCAAAAGCCAGATTTGAGCCAGATCAAAGCAGGACCAATATTAGAGCGGTTAGTTGGTAATCAGGACTTTATTGCTTGGGCTAGTGTAGCGGCGGTCAATACAGTTTTTTTAAGTAAACACCTGGGATTAGTTGATCGTGAAGTTGCTTTTATTGCTTCATTCCAAAAAGCCTTTTCCGAACCTAAGCCAAAAGATAAACTTTGGTTGACCAACTATATTTATGGTTTAACCCACATGATTATTGGTGACAGTTTTTACTACCAATTAAAAATTAATCCAACTAAATTCACTTGGATTTTAAACGTCTTTGAGCAGTACCAACAAGAAATTATGACCATTTTAAGCTTAGATATTCAAACCGAAGTAGCTTTGTGCTTTAAGTTTTTAGGCAAGGCTGATCATCCTTTAGTTAGCCAAATTATAGCAAGGCTTGATCAAACTTTTGATCGAGAAAGAGGCTACATCAGAGTCAAAGAGACAAGCACTTTAATTTCAGCTGAGCACACCAATGCAGTTGCACTGATCCTGTATAATTTTGAGCAGATAAAGTTGCAATAAATATGAGTGGAAAAGAAGGTGCTTCTCCAAAACCAGATATTTGGGTTAAAGAGCAAATATTAACTCCTGAAGAACGTGCCCAAGTTCTTGCTTTCGAAGCAGATTTAACTAGAGGTGAGTTACCTTTTCAGTTAGAGACCGAAACTGGAAAAGTTGAAGCAAAGGCCAAGGGATTGGAAAAAATTTGGCAACCTCAGGTTAGAACGATTGAATTTTATTTGGATTATTTTTTAGATGATAAAGGTTGGGAGGCTTTGCAAACGATACTTACTTTCCCAGATGAAACAGAGAGACCTCAAGACCTTTCTACTCTAAGTAGCTTTTTATATTCATACTGTTTAGATCCAAGAGTTGATGAAACAAAGCTAAAAGAACTGGCTGAAGCCAGTCGAGAATTTGCTAAGACTACGCTTGCTGAACAACTAAGTAGATTAAATAGTGAAGACCCAAACCTTAGTCAAATAAAAGATCCCACCAGAATCAAGATCATTCTCAACCCTGAGTTATTTTTAGCAAAAATGCAAGACTATCTGGTGCTGGATACATACCATCAGATTCAAGTCGAAGCTTTGGTAGATAACACAGACTCTGTTTCAAAAGCCAGTCTGGCTGTGCTAGAAACGCATAGAACCAGATTAAGAGATATTATTGGTCAAAATTATGCCACTGTTTTATGGCTGATCAGACAAACTACCAGTAATCCCAGTGATTCCACTAATCAGCAGAGACTAGTTCAGTTAAAAGAGTTTATGAAAGTCATTTCTGTTTCGGAGGAAATTGAGGAAGTGGCTGAAGTGTCAGATGAACTGGTAGAAAACTATGTTTTGAATGATGATCGAGATCTGAAAACCTGGACTAAGCAACTCATTGGAGCAATTGCCCAAAGGGAAAAGGCTCAGATAACAGCTATCGATATTGCGCAAGTTGAAAAAGACTACGCTGCCCAGCAAGCTCAAATTAGTGTTACACAGGAACAAAGAGACAAATTTAATGAATTATTTCCAGAGGGTGTTGAGGCTAGCGCTTTAGTGACAATGATCAGTTCTCTTTTAAAAGAGCAAGGTATTACTGTTTACTTTGATCAATTTGAACAAGTTGTTCCAAGTGAAAGCGGTTGGAGTATTAAGATTGTTGAGAGAAGAAACAGCATTTTGGTTTCATCTAGAAAAAGAGAGATTTTAATACCCTCTGAAACAAGTAGAAGCTTAATACAAACAATAAGAGGATTATTATTTGTCAATTCAGAGGTGATTCAAATAGAAAATAGAGCTAGATTATCTAAAGAAAATGATGCCGGAAGTTTGCAATTACTGGCAGAAGTTGGTATGGCTAAATCTGTAGGAATTAATGATATTATGCCTGATTATTGGAGAGGTAAGGCTTTGGAACTAGAGCGATGGGCAGCAGCTCAAAGAAGACTAGAAGGAGCTAGTTTAGCTGAATGTGTTTGGGCTGCTTACAAAGAGCTAAAAGACAGAAAACCTGATACAAATAATCTTGTGCTTCTTAGACAAGCTTTTGTCAGAGTTGAAGCACTGTTTGACAATGCTGGCTGGCTGGCTGATAGATCGCCACTATTAACAAGCGCTAGTCCACTAAGCCATATTAGTGGAGTTGCTTTACACGAAGATATCAAAGACCAAAAGATGGAAGAATTGCTTTTGATTGGAGGTATTAATGTAGAACAATTAATGCAATTACATCATCTAGGTGTGATTGATTTGCAAAACAGAGAAGATTTAATTAGAATAGCGGAATCTCCTGTAGGAGAAACTCTTAAAACTATATGAATTTCTAATGAAGCGGCTTCTAGTCATTCAACATAATTCTCAACAGCCCAACTCTCAACAGCAAATCCAGGCGTATTTTGAAGATAAAGCTACAATTACTTTTGTTGATTACGACAAACTACTATTTATTTTAGATCAGAATAGTTATAAAGTTTTGGCTCATAATCTAGATATTTCCAGTTTTGATCTGATTTATTTTAAGTTTTATCATCATATTCTTTATCAATCACTTTTAGCTTTGAATCCAAAACTGCCCATAGCAAGAACGGTTAACCAAGCTTTAGTAATCAATAAACTTTACCAATACTGCTGCCTAGCAAGAGAAAATCTGTCTTTCCCGTGCACAATTTCTTCTAGAGATAAACAAGTCATTTTACAGTGGGTATCTGATTTGCATTTTCCGGTTGTAGTAAAGCCTTGGAAAGGGAGTTTTGGTGAAAAAACTGTTTTAATTCAATCTATGGTAGAGTTGGAAAAATACGTCAACCGTAAAAGTTTTACCGACAACTTTTATCTTTTTCAAAAATATGTTGACAATGATTTTGACCTACGAATTTTGGTAGTAAAAAGTCAAGTCAAAGCTGCTTTTAAACGTTTACGAACTAGTCAAACAGAATGGCGTAACAATCTTTCTCAGGGTGGAGTAGGGATTTCTTTGGGTGGAGAGCAACTACCACCTGGAGTGGAAGCTTTAGCTATTAAAGCAGTTAAAGCAGTTGGGTATCAGGTAGCTGGAGTTGATGTTGTTTTAGATAAGATAACTAACCAGCCTTATGTTTTGGAAGTAAATGCTTCGCCTGGTTTTTATCCTTCGGTCAAAAAAGCTCTACTGGTTTATATGGCTAAACTATTGGATAATAGAGCCTTATGATCGATTCTGCATATCAAAAAACACTTCAGGACTTTTCTGGTTCAGTAGTTGGCATTGGTGTGACCGCTTTTAACCGGATTGGTCCGAGTTTCTTTTTGCCCAGTTACCAGATTATTTGTGCTAAAAAATCCAGTGATTTACCAATTTTTAAAGATAATGGCATTGCAGTCCAGTCGGTGGAAGGGGATTTTGGTAAAAAACTGCGCAGCTACAACTCACTGGAAATTTTACGCAGTCAAGCTGTTCAGGACTACCTAAACGCCTTGCCTCAACCAGTCTGGATTTATCTCTACCGATCTTCAGCTAATATCGAAGAAATCTGTGATAAGCAAGGTTGGCAGGTACTGACTAACCGTAGCCATTTACGAGATAAATTTGAAAATAAAAAATACTTCCGACAACTTTTAAAACAACTAAACTTACCTCTTATCAAAGGTAAAACTATAGCTTTGAATGAGTTGAAAAAACCAAACGCCTGGCAATCACTAGTTACTGAGTTAGGAGATAAACTGGTGTTTCAGCTGACTGAGATGTTTAAAGGTGGTGGCATTGGGACGACTTTTGTTTTTTCTCAAACTGATTTTGAACAATTTTTACAAAAAGTCACCACTTTAAAAGAGGAAAGAGAATTAAGCCATGTCAATGTGGTGCAATTTATTCAAGGTTTTAATAGCAGTATTACTGGTTGTGTGACTAAGTATGGAATTTTACATGGACCAGTCCAAACTCAAATTATTGATCAGATAGTTAGTGAAGGAGATAATAAACATGGTCGCTTTTGTGGGCATGATTGGAGCTTTAAAGCTTACTCAGAGAATGTCCAGAACCAAGCCAATCAGATTGTGACCAGATTTGGCGAACACCTAGCAAAAGAAGGGTACAAGGGCATTTTTGGCCTTGACCTGATGATTGACCAAGCTTCTGGAACTGTCTATTCTATTGAATGTAATCCCCGTTATACCGGAGCTTTTCCAGTCTATACCATGCTGTCACTGGAGATAGGGGAAACACCGTTTGATGTCTTTCATCTGATGGAACACCTTGATTTGGAGTATGAAGTAGATATTGAAACTGTAAACAGAACTTTACAACAGGCTAAAAGCGGGGCTCACCTAGTGCTGCACAACCGTAAAGAAGAGTGGGTCAAAGTCGGTGGCCACATGCCAGCTGGTGTATGTACATTTGATGAAGGAAATATTGTCTGGCTACGGCCAGGTTTTAAACCTAGTCAGATCCAAGCTGATAATGAATTTATATTCACAGATGGTTGTCCCCATCAAGGGGATTTAATTAAACCGGGCTTACGCTTTGGTAAGCTAATTTTTAATAAAGGGATTTTAGATCAAAATCAACAGCTTCAAGATTGGACCAAACAGTTGGTCGAAAAATTTTACCAAGCTATGGGTTTTGAAGTTGCCTCTGGATCTTAGGCTAGGCGATTGACAGCATTGAGGCTTTCAAAAGCTTGCAAAAGCCTATTTTTCAAACTTTCTTCACCAGCCCGCAGCCAAGCCCGAGGATCGTAATACTTCTTGTTAGGCTGATCTGGCCCTTCAGGGTTGCCCAGCTGGCCTTGAAGATAGGCTTCATTTTGTTGGTAGTAGTCTTTAATTCCTGCCCAAAAAGCCCACTGCAGATCTGTATCCAGATTCATTTTAACCACCCCATAAGAAACAGCTTGGGCAATTTCTTCTTGGGTGGAGCCAGAGCCGCCATGAAAAACAAAATCAACTGGTTTGTCAGGAGTGGTAAATTTAGCCTGAATGTGCTTTTGGCAATTGTCTAAAATTTCAGGTTTTAGAACCACGTTACCGGGTTTATATACTCCATGAACGTTGCCAAACGTAGCAGCAATAGTGAACTGATCACTGATTTGACGTAACTGCTCATAAGCATACGCTATATCCTCTGGTTGGGTATAGAGAGCTTTATTGTCAACCGAAGTATTGTCAACTCCATCTTCCTCACCACCCGTAACTCCAATTTCCAGCTCAAGGGTCATTCCCATCTGACTCATTTGCTCAAGATACCGTTTACAAATTTCAACATTATCTTGTAAAGTTTCAACTGACAAATCAAGCATATGGGAGCTAAACAGAGGTATGCCATGTTTATCATAATAGACTTTACCAGCTTCAAGTAGGCCATCAATCCAAGGTAGGAGTTTTTTGGCAGCATGATCGGTATGTACCATAACTCGAGCTCCATAAATCTGAGCCATCTGATGAATGTAAGTAGCTCCAGCAATAGCACCTTGGATAGCAGCCTGATGATTGCTATTATCAATACTTTTACCAGCCAAGAAACTAGCTCCACCATGGCTAAATTGAATAATAGCTGGACTATTTACAGAGACAGCTGCTTCTAAAACAGTATTGATACTATTGCTGCCAACCACATTAGCAGCGGGTAGGGCATAGCCTTGTTCATGGGCGTTGGTAAACACGGTTTGCACAGTTTTGCCAGTAATAACACCTGGTTGTAGAGATAAAGCCATATTCCTCCTTTATATTAGACTTATTGCTATACTTACACTATAGCAAGAGGATAGTCGGATTAAAAGTCAGTGGAAAAGTAGTTAGAAGTTTTCCACAATTTAATCACATAAAAAATTAGCTTTGTAGTACAATCAATAAATACTAGACATCCTATAGCAATATATATCTATGACCCATAATAAAAATAAAGTGATAGTTGGTTTATCAGGCGGAGTTGATTCGGCTACAACTGCTTATTTACTCAAGAAACAAGGCTATCAAGTAGCTGGAGTTTACCTGCAATGCTGGGATATGCCAGGTTGTGCCACTGACCCCAATCGTAAAGATGCCCTGAAAGTAGCCTTAAAACTAGAAATCCCTTTTCAGGTTTTAGATTTTCGCAAAGAGTATAAGACTAGAGTCATTGAGTATTTTTACAAGGAGTATGAGGCAGGGCGGACCCCAAACCCAGACATTTTGTGCAACAGTGAAATCAAATTTGGCCTGTTTTATAACTGGGCCCTTCGACAAGCTCAGGGCAAGTCGCCTAGAGCTGATTTTGTGGCTACAGGCCACTATGCCAAGATCCACCAATTGAAGGCTAAAAATTCTGAAGAAAACATGTATGGACTTTTTTCTGCTAAAGACACTCATAAAGATCAGTCATATTTTTTGTATCGATTAAGAGTGGAACAACTACCACACATCCTTTTTCCTTTGGGTACTTTTTTAAAATCAGAAATTAGAAAACTAGCATCTAAAGCTGATTTGCCTGTGGCTGCCAAAAAAGACTCTATGGGTATTTGTTTTATTGGTGATATCGATGTTTCCAAAATGCTTAAAGAGCGATTTGGAACTAAAAAAGGAGAAGTACAACTGGCTGATGGAACGGTAATAGGTGAACATGAAGGCTATTGGTTTTTTACTATTGGCAAAAGAGGTAATTGGAGATTAAAAACTAAAAGCGAAAAACTAAAAACTAAAAAGTTTGATTTTGCTAGCTTACCTAAATTATATGTGATTGGAATCAAATCAGAGGAAAATATAGTGGTGGTAGGAGAGAGAGAAGAAGTGATGAAAACTGAATTCAGTATTACAGACTTACATTGGATCAAGAGTACAGATGAATCAAGAATCAAGAATCAAGGATTATGGGTAAAAATTAGGAATACAGGAGAGTTTCTTCCGGCAACATTAGAAACCAAAGAACAGAGATACAAAGTTGTGCTTAGTAAACCTGAGTTTGGAGTGTCCTCAGGTCAAAGCTGTGTCTTATATCAAAAAATCAGAGAAGAGTATTTGGTTTTAGGAGGAGGAGTAATTTCAGCTTAGTTTCTCTGTTGACTTTGAGCTTTATTTTGCATACAATAACAAAGCTAAAATTTACATATGAATTGAGATTATTTACCAGTTTACGCGTTTTAAATCTTAAAAACCCGCCAAACTGGTGGGTTTTTTCATTCAAAATTAAGCCGTTCTTTGAAAAATTAATAACTCACATCTTATATCTTTAAAACGGGAGAGTAAGATGTGGAAGAAACAACTATCTTTTTTTAGATAGTACTCGTTAATTCTTTATTTAAAGTAATTTCGGTCGATAACGGCCAAAATTTTTACTGAGAGTTTGATCCTGGCTCAGGATGAACGCTGGCGGTGTGCCTTAAGCATGCAAGTCGAGCGAGAACCCTTCGGGGTGACAGCGGCGGACGGGTGAGGAATACATAGGAACATACCCTTTAGTGGGGAACAACCTGCCGAAAGGTGGGCTAATACCGCATGTGCTCGCAAGAGTAAAGAGCGTAACTGCTCGCTAAAGGAGTGGCCTGTGTGCTATCAGCTTGTTGGTAGGGTAATGGCCTACCAAGGCTATGACGGCTAGGGGGCGTGAGAGCGTGGCCCCCCACAAGGAGACTGAGACACGGCTCCTACATCTACGGATGGCAGCAACTGGGAATCTTGCGCAATGGGCGAAAGCCTGACGCAGCGACACCGCGTGGAGGATTAAGGCCTTCGGGTTGTAAACTCCTTTTGTATGGGAATAAGTTTCGTCTTTGGCGGAGTTGAAGGTACCATACGAATAAGCACCTGCTAACTACGTGCCAGAAGCCTCGGTAATACGTAGGGTGCAAGCGTTATCCGGATTTACTGGGCGTAAAGAGTATCGTAGGCGGTTTGGTAAGTGTGTGGTGAAATCCGTGGGCTCAACTCACGAATTGCTGCGCATACTACCAAGCTAGAGATTGCTAGAGGATGCTGGAATTCTCGGTGGAGCAGTGAAATGCGTTGATATCGAGAAGAACACCAAGGGCGAAGGCAGGCATCTGGAGCACATCTGACGCTGATGAACGAAAGCTAGGGTAGCGAAAGGGATTAGAGACCCCTGTAGTCCTAGCCGTAAACATTGTTCACTAGTTGCCCCATTCGCAAAGGTTAGCTTTGGCTAGTTTTTGCGAACGGGGTGACGCAAGCTAACGCGTTAAGTGAACCGCCTGGGGAGTACGGCCGCAAGGCTAAAACTCAAAGGAATTGACGGGGAGGCGCACAACCAGTGGAGCATGTGGTTTAATTCGATACAAAGCGTTGGACCTCACCTGGGTTTGACATGTACCTGCACGGTCGATGAAAGTCGACCTTCT
>JAAZOH010000030.1 GCA_012797845.1 Candidatus Beckwithbacteria bacterium | reverse complement strand
GCAGGGATGTTGGCGTTGGCGCAGGCGCTGAAGATCCAGCTGCTTTGGCAGCTTTATCATCACCAGTTGCTGAACCAATTCCCATCAAAGCTGTTCCTGAGCTAGTCATAATAGTTCGCACGTCAGCAAAATCAACATTGATTAAACCTGGAGTAGTAATCAGATCCGAAATACCTTGCACTCCTTCTCCTAAAACCGAATCAGAGATTTTAAAGGCATCTTCTAAACGCATGCCAATATCAATAGTTTCCAGCAAGCGTTGATTGGGAATAACAATCAGAGTATCAACTCGATCTCTTAGTTCTTCAATGCCGTCATCAGCCACTACCATCCGCCTGGTACCCTCAAATAAAAATGGCTTAGTAACTACTGCAACAGTTAAAGCCCCAGTTTTTCTAGCTATATCAGCTACTACTGGCGTAGCTCCAGTACCGGTTCCTCCACCCATCCCACAAGCTAAAAAGACCATATCTGAATCGGCCAGCAGTTCTTCAAGTTGTTGATGTGATTCTTCAGCTGCTTTTTTGCCAACTTCCGGATTAGATCCAGAACCTAGGCCTTTAGTCAGTTTTTCGCCAATTTGTAGTTTTATGGGAGAATGATTGGTTAGGAGCGCTTGAGCATCAGTATTAATTGCAATAAAATCAACTCCTTGAACACTTTGGTTCACCAACATGGAATTGATCACATTACCACCACCTCCGCCAATACCTACTACCTTTATTCTGGCAAATGTATTTGCGTCGGGTTTTACTAGAGCCATAGCGTTTTATCTTGGGAGCAGGTGAGATCTTAGCTTGTAAATGCAGCTAGATAATAGTCTAAAATTACCAATCTTTCAAGGGAGAAAAGACTTGATAAAATCCATTGCCTTGTGAGCTAAACCTTTACCAGGGAATTTTTCAATAATATTTCCAAAAGATGGCATTGACATTCGTCCACCCATACCAGATATGGCATTATTTTGAGCATACATAATCAGCCCCTGAGTGGTCGCAAACACCGGAGTACTAATATCATCAATTAGCCCTGAGAGCTGGGTTTTAGTTTTTTGACTGCCATCAAGCACTCCAATCCGCACTGGCATAGCCAAAGTTCGTTTGCAGGCCTGATCAATACCCACAGTCAATGCTCCACCTCCTGCTAGTACCACTCCAGCTGGAGTGGCTGCCTGATAACCAGCTTTTTTAAGTTCATCTCCCACCATGGAAAAAATTTCCGTCAATCTGGGTCGAATAATGCCTTCAACCATAGTTTTATATGAAGGTTTGTTGAGCTCATCACCTACTCCAAGCTTGATTGGATCAAGAATATCAGTGCTTTCATCAGGATTTTTCAAAAGCTTATCTTTTTCATTACTTGATAGGGCTAATTTGATTTTCTCAGCTTGTTCTAGACTCACTCTCATACCAATGGCTAAATCATTAGTAATATGCCTAGCTCCCACTGGTAAAACAGCCGAATAGGAAAGAGCCCCTTCGACATAGACTGCTAAACTAGTAGTTCCGGCTCCAATATCAACTAAACAAACCCCAAGCTCTTTCTCAGTTTCGGTCAAAACTGCCTCCGCTGAAGCAAGTCCAGTAAACACTAAGCCGGAAACAGTAATTCCAATTTCAGTAATACACTTAGCTAAATTACGCATGGCCGTGGTAGCTCCAGAGATAATGTGCGCTTCAACTTCGAGGCGAATTCCAGTCATTGATAAGGGGTCTTTGATACCTGGTTGAGAATCAACAATAAAGTCTCTAGGAATCACATGTAAAATTTCTCTTGAGGAAGGTAAGGACACAGCTCGAGCTGCCTCAACTACTCGCACTACATCATCTTCACTAATTTCTTCACCTGGATTAGAAACTGCTACTACGCCTTTAGAATTTTGAGATTGGATGTGATTACCAGAGATTGAAACATAAGCATCAGTTATCGAAAAACCAGCCATTCGCTCAGATGCTTCTACACTTTTTGTAATAGCTTCAATAGTTTCTTCAATATCAACTACTTGGCTCTTACGAATTCCACGGCTTTCAACTGTAGCTACTCCAACTACTCGAAGTTTATCACTCTCTTCATCCTGAGAAACAATCACTGTCGTGATTTTAGAAGTACCAACATCGATACCAGCAAAAATTTTGCCTCTGGCCATTGTTTCTTATTTTAAACTATTTAGGTTCAAAATTGCTACAGGTAATTATCAAGGAAAATATATCAAATTTGAAACTTAATTGAAACCATGAAGTCATTTGTCATTTTTAGCTTTTTCTATCGCAATTTGCTCTTCAAGCTTTCTTTCAACCCAAACAATACTCGCTTCTGCCTCAACTCGATTAGTACTTGGTGGCTCTTCTTGGGGTGACCTAGCAATTCTTTCAAGTGCCGTAATCTCATCGGCCACTGCTTGCTCTGCATCTGGACGACTCATGCCTTGCTCAACTTTATCTGCAACTAAATCATCATGTCTTTCTTTGTCTGTTTGCTTCATAGCTGCCTCAACACCCTGTCTCCTACTTGCTGTTAAAGAAACTGGAACACCAGTCTTACGTAACCTAACATTTCTAGCAACTGTAGCAGGTAAAGAATCTGGTCCAAAAATCATAGTTTTTTGTAATTTTCAAATCACAAGTATGCATTTAGTAATACTACCAGTATAGCTTATTTTATCACTGGATTGTCAAATCGTAAGTCAATATTTTTTATGTTCTGCTCTCCTTGATCAGCGTGATCTAAAATAAACAGCAAACTATCAACCTGAGAAAGTACATCTTTATTACCAGAAAAAATCACGGTTTTTTGTGAAAAAAGCTGAACCTCCAAATGATCCTGATCAACTATTTGAATTTGTTTAACTGGTAGTAACGATTCTTCAAGAGTTTGACTAATAGTTAGAGCAGTAACAATAGCAGGACTAACTAAAGAAGCTCCAAGACTAATGCGTTCTTTGCTTTCAATTAGCGGCAGCTTGGGATCATAGGCCTCAAGATAGGCCTTAAAATTTTTATCAACAAAAAAATATTTACCCTGACCGTCTAAAATCATAGCTACTGGTTCCCGCAAGGCAATGTGTACTTCTAGATTTCCGGGTAATTTTTTCAAAGTAGTTATAGCTGTTATTTGCGGAAAGTTGTGCAGCAAGTCACGCTTTAATCCTTCTTGATCAAATTGCAACAGATTTTGGCCCTTATAATGCTCAAGCTGAGTTATAATTTTTTGGTTGCAAGGCAATTTTTGATTAAAGCAAATAATACTGTGAATGCTAAATAAATTACTTTGAGTTGCAATCAAAAGATCGGTGGTGGTGGTAAGTAAAACCAGTCCTATTATTAATTTAAGCTTGCTGGTTCGAAATATTTTCTTAACATTAAGTTTCCGTAAGGTTAACAGTATTGGCAATTTTCGTTTATAAGGCGAATTTCGTTTTTTGGCAGCTTTGGCAAAGACCATACTTAAGACAGGATAGTGCTAATATCATTGGTAATTATTTTCATGGGATCACTATTTGTTATCTCTTTTTTAAATTTATTAATTTTATCAACATCTTTTTTAATAGAGATTGTTTTTTTAATAGCCATAAGCAATGATTTTGTATCAGTTTCTTTTTGAGGCAAAATTTGCGCTAGTCCCAAGGAAACAAGTAGTTGGGCATTTTTTTCTTGCTCATTGCCAGAACCAAAAGGCAAAGGAATAGCCAGTAATTTTTTTTCTAAGGTTAAGATCTCATAAACTGTATGAGCCCCACTCCGACCAATGATCAAGTCTGCAGTTTTCATAAGACTATTAAATTCTTGAGAATATGCTAAAACTTGATAGCTACTCTGTTTCTGGGGATCTAGTTTTTCTCTGACTAATAATTGTCTTTCAAAATCCCGAGTTTTGCTATTAGCGCCAGTTATATGAATCAGCTTGTAGTTTAGAAGTAGTTTTTCTAGACTTTGATTAATTAAATTATTGATAAAATGAGAGCCTTGTTTGCCCCCAACAATTAGAAGTAATGGCTTATTTGATGTATTAAAGTTTTGTAAAATTGCAGCTTTTTTCTGATTTTGAACTTTTATTGGCATGCCAATAAGTTTGGTTTTTGAATTTTTCTGTAAATTTGGGTTTGGCCAAACTAAATACAGCTTTTTAAAAAATGGTAATAAAAAGCTATTGGCTTTTCCAAGAACACAGGTATGCTCATAGCCAAAAACTGGAATGCCTAAAATCCAAGCCGCTAGCGCTACTGGAACTGCCAAATAACCCCCAAAGGTAAAAACTAAGCTTGGTCTAGCAACAGCTATAAAATAATACAAAGAGTAAAAAGTTGCCCAAATAGTTTTAAAAAGGGCCAAAATATTACCGCGATAGATTTTGCCAGCTTTTAATTCAATAAATGCTATCCCAGCTGCCTGTATATCTTGAAATTCTTGCGAAGGGTGAGTATCACCTTTCATGGAGTATTTATGACCAAACCAAATAACATTATAGCCCTTAGCTTTTAAATCTTGAGCAATAAGCAAGGCTGAATTATGGTGACCGCCAGAAAAAATAATGGTTTTTGACATTACTGCGTTTGTTTTGAAATATTTAATAAAATCCCCACACTAGCCAATGCTACCACTAAAGAGGTACCTCCATAAGACATAAATGGTAAAGGAATTCCGGTCAAAGGCACTAGTGAAACCATCGAAGCCAGATTTACAAAAGTTTGAGCTCCCAACCAAGTCGTTAGACCAGTAGCAATAAGTCTACCAAAGATATCCGGCGCTTTTTGAGCAATCGAAAAACCTTTCCAGATAATAAGCATAAAAACTCCGATCAAAAGGCTGGAACCAATAAAACCAGTTTCTTCACCCACAATTGCAAAAATCGAATCACTAGTTGCTTCTGGTAAGTATTGATATTTTTGTTTGGATTGGCCAATTCCTAAACCAGTAAAACCACCCGATCCCAAAGATAATAAAACCTGCTGCACATGATAAGAACTACCCAATGGATCACTATGAGGATTAAGAAAAGTTAGCAGTCGTTGTTTCCGATATGGAGAGGTAAAAATAAGTAGCAAGCCAATAAACAGCGCTACCGTACTAGCCATAGCAAATTTGGCCACATTAGCTCCTGCCACATAATAAACTATAAAAGCAGTCGCAATCAAAACAATTGAAGTGCCTAGATCAGGTTCCAAAATCACCAATCCTAAAATAAAACCAATTAAGGCAAAAAACTGACTTAAATGGCGGGGTTTTTCCAGCCAAGTTGCTAGATATAGCACTAACACTGTTTTAAAAGTTTCAGTAGGCTGAAAAGTAGAAATACCTAAGTCTATCCAGCGCCTAGCTCCCTTGATTGATAAACCAATCCCTGGAACTAAAACTAACAGCAGCAAAAAAATATTAGCCACAAAAAGAGTAGTGATAATTTTTTTGTACCAGTGGTAATCAATATGTCCAGCTAGAATTAAACCAATCCAACCAATAATAAAGTAAGCCCCTTGATATTTTAAATAATAAAATTTATCTCCGAACTGCTCATTAGCTTCAACAATTGAAGCATCAAAAACCATAATTAAACCAAAAACTGTTAAAGCCAAAACTGCAAATAGTAAAAAAAAGTCAGCATGTTTCTGACTTCTAGTTTTTAATTCTCCTAAAACTGATAATAAGCCATTAGCTTTATTGTTTCTTTTTTTATTTCTCATGGCTGCTTTGTAAATAAGGTTCCACTAATTGATTAAATTGCCTACCTCGATCAAATTCATTTTCAAACATCCCAAAAGAAGTAAAGCCCGGTGATAGTAAAACAATATCTCCTGGCTGGGCATTTACAAGCGCTACTTCAACGGCTTTTTTAAAATCAGTAAAAATACCTAGATCAACTTCACCACCTTTTTCTCCTAAGGCTTCACACAAATCTTGTCGAAAAGTTTTGGTAGCGGTTCCAGCCAAAAAAACTATTTTTTTAATACGCTTTGCAGCTGTGTCAAGCAAGCCCTGATATGGCAACCCTTTACTATTACCACCAGCAATCCAGATAATTTTCTTTTCAGGAAATGACTTTAAAGCAATCTCGGCAGCAGTTGGGGTCGTAGCTGTAGTATCATTCACTACTCCTATATCATTAAAACAACCAATTGTTTGGAGTCGAAAAGCAACTCCGGCAAAATTTTCCAAACTTTGCCTCACTGTTTGGCTATTTAATTCCAATAATTTTGCTAGTTCATAAGCGGCTGCTAGGTTTGACCGATTATGGTCTCCGGTTACTTTAAGTTTCCAATCAACTGGCAAATTATGCCGAGAAAAATAATGAACCTGAGCCCTGCCTTCTTTTTTAAAATAATCCATT
>JAAZOH010000029.1 GCA_012797845.1 Candidatus Beckwithbacteria bacterium | reverse complement strand
ATGAGTATAAGCAGCTTTGTAGTAACTAATTTTTGCAGGATTGATAGTCAGTTTTTCCTGATTGGCTTTGTGAAGATAGCTTTTATATTTTTTAGAAGCTACAAAATCACTGGTTTTAAAAACTAGTTCTCGCTGATAGGATTGCAAAACTTTTTTATCTAAATGATAAGTTGAAACTGATGCAATAGTCAGAGTAGGAGATTCTCCCCAAAAAATCAGGTTTTGGGGATTATGTTTGGCTAGGATTTTTTTGATAGTCTGATTGATTGCGCTTTCAGTAGTTTCACCTGCCATTCTGGGAGAAATAAGGGTAATTACCGTACCATCAAAATAATAAAGAAAGTTGTTTTCCAAAAATGGTTCGCCAAAAAGATGAGTGTTGCAGCTAATAACTTGATAGTAATTGCTAATGTTATTACGGATAAATTTTTCTTCAGAAGAACTCAACATAGCTTCATCATACACTATTTTTGTAACCTTATTTTAAAATAAGTTTTAGTAAATGCTATAATCAAAAACTAGATAAAATAGTCCATGAACTTTCACCCTTTGCTTACTAAGCTTACCCAAATCAGTCCACGTTACGCCGAAAAAGAAATCGTAGCCGCCAGAATCATTGAAGATTTTTTGCAATCATATGGTATTCCCTACAAAACACAACCTTTTACTGCTCAAGTCCCTGCTGTCAAAAAAGCCAAGCTGATTGCAGATGGTAAAGCAATCTCGTGTCTAGGTAGTTGCCTTGTCAGCGGTCAAATTCCAGATGGCAACTATTTAGTTAGTCATTATGGCTACAGCGGCCAAACTCCATACAATATTGCCTATAGCCCAGTTACTGACAGCATTAGTGTAGTTGATCATTTTAAAATTCCTAGCGTCACTATTTCTAGAAAAGATATCACCAAAATAGTGATGGCTCAAACTATTAAAGGCTTTGTTGAAGTAGAAAAAAGAAAGATTAATACAGAAAATATTTTGGTCGGCAATCTGAAAAATCCGACACATATTGTTTTTGCTCATTTTGATTCCATCATTGGCCCAGGGGCTCTTGATAATGCCGGAGCAGTAGCAGTTATGATGGCTTGCTTTGTAGACAATCAAAGATTGCTTGAAAACACTTTATTTAATTTTTCTGGCAACGAAGAAATAGCTTATGATGATTACAAATTGAGCGGTTATGGTTTCAGAGTTTTTGAGAAAAAATATGGCAATTTACTTGCAAATGCAAAAAAGATTTTTGTCCTTGATGGAGTAGGGATAGGAACTCCTAGTTTTAGCCAAAATGGTTTAGATTGGGTTTTACAAGTCAAGATGCTGGATAAAATCAGAAATAAAGTCTTTTGGCTACAAAACGACCAAGCCCCAATGATGAAATATTTTCATTCAACCGAAGATAAACTAGAAATTCTTAAGGAAAAATATTTGAGAGCCGCACAAGAAACGCTAACTAAAGAAATTGCTAAAAAGTGACTTTAGCCATAAGGATCACACTTTGATTATGACTAAACCTAATACGGATTCAGACTGGACCATTCACTCATTAAACATCCAGGGGACTTTCTTTGAAAGATGGTGTCAGGAAGAAATAAAAAAGTCTAATTGGAATATAGTATCAATCAACTACCCTGTTGAATTTCCTCCTCATAACGGACCTTTCATTGGTGAACAAAGTAGTCTGGATATTTATGCCCAATTTGCCAAAAAAACTATTTTGCTTACTGTACTCATAGAGTGTAAAAAAAATAACCCAGAATTTATTGATTGGGTATTTTTCTCTCATCCTAGTAAAAAACACCTAAAACATTTTACGGGATCATTAATTGAACACCAACTTATCACGGGTAAAGAAAACAAATGGCAAACAATATCAATGCTTAGTCCAATGGTTGCTCTTGATTGGATTCCAACAAGTGATGCATGGGAAACTAGAGGAAATTATTTAAAATATAAAAAAGATGGAGATAAAACTAGAACTTCTAATGCAGCTATTATGAATGCTGCTCATCAAATAGCTTTAGCAACAAAGTCCGTTGTTAATGAAGAAATTGTTAATAGTAAGACCTTGTCAGGAAAGTCAGAAATGCCATATATTCATCAGATTTTTATACCAACAATAGTAACAACAGCTAAACTATGGATTTGTAATTTTGATCCAAAAGATGTAAATCCCAAAACCGGAGAAATACCTTTCACCAAAGCTTCACTAGATGAACAACCATATCTACTCTATGAATATCCACTACCTGTTCACTTTCATTCGACACCACTAGATAAAGTTAATGTCTTAAAAACAGGTAATAAGGATTTTGGTACAAAAATGGATATTCTAGTAGTAAATAGCTTTCATCTTTCAGAATTTTTATCTCAACTGGAAGAAGGTAATATTTAAATTATCTATATAGAGACTCTAATCTCGTTACCGGTATATTTCACTTCCAAGCTAACGTCTAAAAACAAAAAAACCTGGTTTAAACCAGGCATTTCTTGGAGCGGGTAAGGGGAGTCGAACCCCTCTCATCAGCTTGGAAAGCTGAGGTAATACCGATATACCATACCCGCATTTTTTTATCTGCCTAATTATTTATTTTTGGCAGACAATTCATTTTACAAAGAACTCTGATAGTATAAATCCTAAAAGCCAAATTTTGAAGATCTATTTTTTCGAGGAATTAATCTGATTTAATAGCTGATTGATCGTATCAGTCTGTGAATTTGAACTTTTACCATTGATCATATTGACCGACGATTGGAGCTGTTGCAGCACTCCCAACTGACTTTCAAGCAAGGGAGCTAAAGTAATCGTTGAAAAAACCAGGCTACCTATCACCAAAAGAAAAACAACTACTTTAAAAAACATATTCCAATAATATTGGGCGATTTGGATTTTAAGCCATTTTTGAAAAAGCCGTTCGGTTTCTTCAGACATAGCTTTCATTGAAAATGGTTGGCCGCGCCACTCTGGAACTTCTTGATTCATAGATTAACTATATTTTAGTGTCATTCTGAGGAATACAATGACGAAGAATCTTTAAGCAAAGATCCTTCCCCGCCAAGGCGGAGTCAGGATGACACATAATAAAGCGTATTTCAAACCTATCTTATGATAGCTTTGGACTAAAATTAGCTTCTAAAACTTTTTCTTTGTTGCGCTCAACTACGACTTTAAGATATGAGTAAAAATTGCCTTTTCCTGGAAATTCAAAATAGAGTAAACCTTGGCCATCTTTATCAAAGCTAATCGTACCGACATTGAGCTTCTGGTCTTTTTCTTCTTTTTGTTTGGTATCAAGAAGATAAACAGTGAGAGAGCCAGCTTGCGGTTTAGCAAAATCAGTCAGCTCCACCCAAAATAGAGTTTTATCTAGAGTCTTATCATATTGCATATAGACCTTACCTGCTCTGGTCCAGTCATCGCGTCGCAGCGTGGCTCTCTTGGGGTTTGAGTAGCTTTCCAAAGCCGTATCAACTTGCTTTTTGATATTTTCAAAATTGGCAGGAGTTGGGTTTGAACTTTGTTGGGTTTTGGGACTTGCTGAAGGAGAAGGGGAGCTAATAGGGTTGGGAATATTTTGCAGTGAACAAGCAGCGAACAAGGTAGTGCTAGCTAGCACTAAATAAAAGGGCAGTTTCATAGGTAAATAAATTTTAATAATACCTAGTTTTACAGTACAAAAAATGAGGCTTTCCTGCAAGTATTACTTGGCAATAGTTAGTTGGCGGGTTGTTTTACCTTTATCAGCAAAACTGACCACCAGGAAAGAACTATTTTGATTCTCAGCCATTTTTTGCAATTGTGGTAAAAACTTACTGGCCCATTCGACCACCACAATCTGATTTGGAGCAAGCATCTTAACTACTTCTAGTTTACTAAAGTCAGCAAAGTTTTCCAAACGCCAGGGGTCAAGGTGGTAAAGCATACCAGATACCTTATGTCTGCTAAAAGGATACTCATTGACCAACGTATAGCTTGGTGAAGTAATGTGATCTCTGATCTGTAAAAATTGGCCAACTCCTTTGGTAAAAATAGTTTTACCACTACCTAAGTCACCCAACAGTGCGATTAATAAACCCCATTTGCGGATTTGATTCCAATAGCTTAGCAGTAAAGTTTGAGCTAGTTGCATGGTTTCTGTTTCACTGTGAGAGGTAAATATTTGTGAAACTTTTTGAAGTTTAATAGCTCCGGCTCGCAACACCATGCTATCAAGTAGCGTAGTATCAACTACCGTAGAAGCCGGTTGTTTTGGTAAAGCACCGCCGTCAATAATAAAATCGAGTTTTTCCTTTTGTTTAGCTGATAATGGTTTTAAAATATCAGCAATAGTGTAAGGTTTTTTTTGCCATGAAGCATTGGCTGAAGTAGCAGTGATCGGCTTGCCAAATTGAGACACCAAAGCCATTGGAATAGGGTGAGAGGAAATTCGGATGCCTAAGGTTCCTAATTCTGAAGCAACGTTTGGAGCAACCTTATTTTTGCTTTTGGAAATCACGGTCATTGGTCCAGGTAAAAAATTGTTATACAGATTTTTGGCTGAATCATTTAGGTAGACATAGTCCTCAGCCATGTTTTTATCTTTCACCAAAATTGATAAAGGTTTGCCTTCACGGCGACGCTTGTAAGAAAGTAATCTAGCAATAGCTTCAGGATTAGTGGCATCAGCGCCCAGACCATAACAAGTTTCAGTCGGATACACCACTAAGCCGCCACGACTTAATACTTGGCAAGCAGTAGCAATAATTTCTTTTGCTTTGCTTTTATTAAATTTCTGAATCAGCATAGATATGTCTTGACTTTAGTATTTTCTAGACAGTACAGTATTATAAGATTAAGCTATGCAAAACGTAAGTGCTATAAAAATTTTAATTGCTGACGACGATCCTCAATTTTCTGATATTTTGCATCTTCTGCTCCAAAAAGAAGGATATCAGGTCGACATTGCCAACAACGAAAAATCGGTTTTAGAAGCTATTAGCCAGAAAAACTATAACCTCATTTTACAGGATGTCTTTTTTCCCAGCAAAGAGCAGGGGCTTTCTATGTTGCAAAAATTATATGAAAGCATTGCTCTCGATAACACAGCTATTATTTTAATGACCTCTATGCCTACTAAACTTTTTAAAGAAGAAATAGACTTGGACAAATATTTGCAAATTGCCAAACAATTTATCAGTAAAACTGAAGATAATAATGTCATAATTGCCAGCATTAAACAGGTTTTAGCTGAACAAAACTAAATTCCAAACTGCTTTTTCATGTTATAATCAAGTGTTCTTTTTAAATGGGTTCGTAGCTCAGCTGGCTAGAGCGCTTCGTTGACATCGAAGAGGTCACAGGTTCAAGTCCTGTCGGACCCACTGCAATTTAAAAGAGGGATAATTATTTAGTTAATTGGGATTAGCTTGACCCCACTGAGTACATACTTCTTCAGTCTCATCACCAACTGGTTCTCTACATGCCTGACATTGAACTGCATAGCTACCAGAAGCGGGAATAGTGTAGGCTGGTGTAGCTCCAGGTAAATTTTGCCATTCGGTTTTTTCATCCCAATCAGTGGCATTTGGCTCTTTGATACGATAATTGTAGTGGGAAAAGGTATAAACACTTATATCATGAGAACAAGTAAAGGCTACTTGATCACCAATATTCACATTTTCAAGATTTTTACTTAATTCGGTGCAAGCAAATTTTGGCTCTTCACCTGGCGTCCAATAAATATTGATATTACCAATACTACCTTGATTAGCTGTAGTATTGCTCTTAAGCCACTCATTGGAATCATAAGTAACTTCTCCAAAATTTTCAGCTTGGACAACCCAATTACTACCTCCAGCTTGAATACTTATATAGCTAGTTGAACCACTGCTGACCGACCATGAGCCTCCACCTTTCATGTCATTAGCCTTAAAATAAACTCCAGCTTGATTAGTAAAAAAAGTAGTGTCAAAATTTTTTGGAAAATATGCCAACCACCATTGAGGAGTATTATTATTGGTATTACAAGAAAAACCACAATGATAATGGCCAAGACAAGCAATTTGATCAGCATTTTGACCTATGGTTAAAGCCTTACAATTACGATTACTGCCAGAATGACCTTCATCACCACAATCATCGCCTGTCCCGATAGCATGATCATGGTAATATCCATACATACCTTCATTATTAGTAATGCTAGGAATACCAACCCAACCAGCTGACCTATTTTCCTTATCCTGCCTATAAACAACAACGCCTGGAATCGGTACATCATCTTTACCATCTTGCCTCAAATAAACCTTGCCAGTTACTGTGGCGTCATTAGCTAAAGCTACTTGAGAAAATACTATACATAAAGTAAGTGTTTGAGCTATGAGCAGTAAAACTTTTTTCATACGTTTTTATTAAAGCGACAAGTTTTGTTTATCAATAGTTTTAACCATGGAATCAATTAATTCGGTTGAGTTTTTGTCAGTAATTGTTCCTGACCGCTTAGTAATTTTAATAATAGTAAATAAATATTCTTTATTAGGATCGTTATTATCAGTTCCAATAATAATAGGTGACATTTGTCCTTCACCCAAACTCCAACTTTCAGCATTTAAATTATCAAAAATAAATGGTGAGTCATCTTTTTCCCTATCAACAAACACATAATAAGCATTGTTTTGATAAGCTGGATCAATACTACTGCCTATCTCAGAATCATTGGCTATAATATTTCCAGCTTCTGCCATGGTAATAGTTCCGTTTTTCAACTGTTCATATAATGTTTCTATTTTTTGTTGAGCTAAAGTTTTACCTTGCTCAACATCTATTGGTACAACATCATTGTTAAACCAAATAGCAATTGATTCTCCAGAAATTTTTTCTACTAACTTATTTGATAAAAGCTTTTTAGTTTGACTAACAAGCTGATTTCTAAGTGTGTAGTTTTTATTTTGATTATTAAAAACTTGGTCATCTAAAGTAACCAATTGCTTATCTGCTGCTGCTTGCAAAACAGTAGAGTCAGTAATTATTGCATCAACTACATCATTAAAACTATTCTCAGGAATAACTTGATCATGCCAATATTCATCAAAATGATAAAACAAAAAATAGTAATTTAGGTCATTTCCATATAAAGTTTCTTTACCAATTTTTAATACTGGTATATTCTCAAAACGGCCGCCGCCGCCTAAAGTTAATTGTTTGAGTTCATCAAATGAAGCTTGGCGATCAACAGCTCGTTGCCAAACATTAAAGAAAAAGCTTAGATCTTTTTTCTCAGCCGACATTACTTCCTCAGCTACAAACACCTGGGGAGTTTGTTTTTGAGTGGCTTGAGAAATTGATTGGGAAGAGTTTGTCAAATAAGCAGTGCCACCCAAAATACCACTCAAAATAAAGACTCCTAAGCTATAAGTAATTAAAGCTCGACCCGACCACGATTTACCAATCAATGAAAATGGAGATTGCATAAGGTATATTTATAATACGGTTTATTTAATTAGATTGTCAATTTGAAAATGGTTATATTTCAAAACAAAGGTAGAATTGCCAAAATTTGGGTCGAAAAACTGAAAGAGATAGAACCACAATGTTTAGCTCAAATCGAGTTGATGCTCCAGATTCCTTCGCTGTTTAAGCATATTGCTATTATGCCAGATGTTCATTTGGGCAAAGGAGCGGTTATCGGTGGAGTAGTAGCTACCAAAAAAACTGTCATTCCTAATATTGTTGGAGTAGATATCGGTTGCGGGATTTGTGGACTTAACACCCAGCTAACATTTGATAAAGAGGGTATGAACAAACAGTTTTGGATGAATTTTAAGAGTAAAGTCGATCGGGCTATTCCCACTGGCTTCAACTATTTTAAAGATAAGCAAGGTATGGGCCAAATTAGTAGCAGCTTAGCAGCCAAGCCTTTACAAAAACTTATGGATCGAGCTAGCCAACAAATTGGGACTTTGGGAGGCGGGAATCATTTCTTGGAAGCTTCCTATGATGAAGAGGAAAGTATTTGGTTGATGGTCCATTCTGGCTCAAGACATATAGGGCTGCGAATTGCTGAATATTATAATCAGCTAGCTCAAGAGCTAAACATCAAACGACACGAAATAACCCCCAAAGATTTGTGGTTTTTACATCTTGATGAAAAAGAAGGTCAGGATTATTTACACGATATGACTTGGGCAATTACCTATGCTTTGGAAAGCCGCTGGCAAATGCTTGCTATGCTATACGAAGCTTTTGTTCAAGTTGCACAAACAGCTGGGTATAAACTGAAAAAAAGTAATATCCGCCGGGATGGAATTAATATCCATCATAATTTTGCTAGTCTTGAAACTCATTTTGGAGAAGAACTTGTCATGCACCGCAAAGGCGCTACTCAGGCTTTTAAAAATCAAGTTGGAATTATTCCTGGTTCTATGGGGACACCTAGTTTTATTGTCAAAGGTAAAGGCAATCCAGATTCTTATAAATCTTGTTCTCATGGAGCGGGACGGATTATGAGCCGGACTCAAGCTAGAAAAACTATTGATGGCAATGCGTTTCATCAAAGCCTTGAAGATACATTTACTAAAGCTTCAATCAAATACCTAGATGAAGCTCCAGGAGCGTACAAAGATATTACTAAGGTTATGGCAAATCAGCAGGATTTGATTGAAATCATCCACACTCTCAAACCGATTATTTCGATTAAGGGAGAAGGGGATTAGTTAATCCAGGTATTTATCCAGCATCGGCTTAACCTGGTCAAATGGCAGAGCTCCAGGAATAAGCTCCTTGGCTTCACCGTTGACCATAATAACCGTTCCGGGAGTTCCCTGAATACCAGCAGTTTGACCGGAAGACAAATTGTCAGCTACTTTTTGTTTGAATTTACCATTATCTAAACACTGATTAAAAGCAGTTTGGTCAACACCAAGCTCTGCAGCCACTGCTCCTAAATTAGCAGGATCAATGGGATTAGTTTCATCAAAAGCTCTGTCAGTAAAATTCCAAAAAGCTTCATTGCCACCAAGATCAGCAATGCATTCAGAAGCTTCAGCTAATTTTTCTGAGTTTTGATGAAAACTTAATGGGAAGTGCCGATACACTAAAGCCACACTATCGCCATATGCATCTAAGATTTCTTTAGTAGTAGCATGAAACCTAGCACAGAAAGGACATTCGTAGTCTGAATATTCTATAAGAGTAATTTTAGGATTTTGGGCACCTTTAACATGGTCAGTGGTAGAAACACCAGCCACTTTTCCAACAGCATTTTCTTCAGTAGGTTGAGTATCTTCCTTTTTGACATTGGCAGCACTAGGATTATTAGCTTCTTGATTAGCTGCAGCATTTTTAGTGGTCTGCTCCATAATTTGAACTTTGGTATATAAAGTTCCTACAAAAAAAGAGGCAACAACCAGCAAACCAATTAATATAGGAGTAGTGAGAGATTTTTTAGCATCCATAGGTTTTAAACAAAAATGATTAATAATCTTGCAGTAATGACTGCTAATACTAGCAGTATTCATCAAAAAAATAAAGCTGTAATTTGTTATTTTTTCTGATATAATTTTGTAATTCATCACATAAACAGAACTCACCAATCTGCTAGATGAAGGCAAACCAGCCTAACTGGGGTTAAATAAGTAATAAATTAGAGTGGAACCGCGGATCACCGCCTCTTGTTTTAGATAAGGGCGGTTTTTTTGATGCCAAAATATGAAACATACATTACAAAAAACTACTAAGCTGCCTATGCAGATAAAACAGCCACATGGTTCTGCATAGGCAAAAAGTGATTAAAAATTTATTACATACTGTCATTCTGAAGGAATGTAATGACTGAAGAATCTTTGCTCCGCTCAGCATGACAAAAAACATATGTCACAACAAAATGAACAATTAGTTAAAATCCGCCACAGCGCCGAGCATATCCTAACCATGGCTATGCGTAAGTTCTATCCAGATATGAAAATGGCCATGGGTCCAGCCATTGATGAAGGTTTTTATTTTGATGTGGATTTAGGAGACCAGAAAGTCACTGAAGCTGACTTTGGCAAAATCGAAAAAGAAATGTGGCGAATAGTCAATAAAAAATTGCCATTTGAGCAACAGGCGGTAGAAATTGCCGAAGCCCAAAAGCTTTTTGAAGGCAATCCTTACAAGCAGGAATGGCTCGATGAAATTGAGCAAAAAGGTGAAAAAGCTACGCTTTACTGGACCGGTAAGGGTAGTGAGGATGAATTTGTTGATCTGTGTGCCGGTCCTCATGTTGACAACAGTGAAGAAGTAAAGGCTTTTAAACTTTTGTCAGTAGCTGGGGCTTATTGGCATGGCGATGAAAAAAATAAAATGCTGACCCGAATTTATGGCACCGCTTTTGGCAGCAAGGAAGAATTACAAGAACATCTTCACATGCTTGAAGAAGCTAAAAAACGGGATCATCGAATTTTAAATAGTCAACTTGACCTCTTTAGCCAAAGCGAAGATATGGGACCAGGTTTGATCTTATGGCATCCAAATTTATCTACTGCCCGGGAAGAAATTGAATTGTGGTGGCGTCAAGAACACAGAAAGAAAGGTTACCAATATGTATACACTCCTCATATTGGTAAAAAGATTTTATGGGATACATCTGGTCATACTGGTTTTTATAAAGATCTCATGTACCCTCCTATGACTGACGAACGTAACGATGTGTACTATGTCAAACCCATGAACTGCAATGGTCATATTTTGATTTATAAATCCAAACCTCACAGCTATAAAGAAATGCCAATTAGGTATTGTGAGCTAGGAACTGTATATCGATATGAATTAGAAGGAGTTCGTCATGGTATTTTAAGAACCAGGGGTTTTACGCAGGATGATTCGCATATTTTCTGTACTAAAGAACAGCTTCTGGATGAGGTCGAAGGAGTTCTAGACTTTGCTCTGGAGATGAATAAAGTCTTTGGTTTCGATGATTTACACTATGAACTTTCGGTGCATGATCCGGCCAACAAAGACAAGTATGCTGGCAAGCCGGAAGAGTGGGAAACTGCTGAAAATACCCTGAGGGATCTTTTGAAAAAAAGAGGGGTAGATTTTACCGAAGATCCGGGTGGGGCTAAGTTTTATGGTCCATCAATTGATCTTAAGGCTGAAGATGCTATTGGACGGCTATGGCAGGGTACAACTATTCAGTTTGATTTTAACCTCCCAACCAGATTTGACTTAACTTATATCGATCAAGATGGTAAGGAGCAGAGACCATACATGGTTCATAGAACGTTATTGGGAGCATTTGAACGTTTTATGGGAGTATTGATTGAGCAGTATGCTGGGGCTTTTCCAGTTTGGTTAGCTCCAACTCAAGTGGTCATAGTGCCAATTTCTGAAAAATTTGATGACTATGCTCAAAGTCTCAAAAAAGCACTGGCTGAAAAAAATATCAGAGTTGCAGTAGATAACAGCAATGATTCCATGCAAAAACGGATTCGTGAAGCTGAAAAACAGAAAGTGCCATACATGCTAGTCGTTGGTGAAAAAGAAGAGCAGAGTAGTCAAGTGGCTGTCAGAGCTCGAGGCCGTAAAGATCTAGGCACCATGAAACTAGCAGATTTTGAAAAGCTCATCAGGGAAGATATTGAACAAAAAAAGATTTGGTAAGCTGAAACAAGTGAATTATTTTTAAAAAGGCTTGGCTCTGCCAAGCCTTTTTACATACTTTGCTATATTCCAAAATTTTCCCCAGAAGGAACATTCCCATATATCAAATCACATTGCTCCTGCACTGACCCTACAGACATGGTCCCATGAATAATACAGACTGAACCAAATTCCGCTAGGCGGCAATCTTTACAGCCCGATGGCAGATATCCTATTTTCCTTGGACGATCAAAATTCCATACTCCACTAGAATAATAAGAAACACAATCCATTAATCCCAAGGTCTTTAAAATAGTGTTTTCTGATAGCTTTGTCTGTCTCAATATTTCTATTATAGTTAATTTACTGCCTGAATCTAAAACAGCCATGATCACTTTTTTAATAGTTTGTTCTGAAACACCTAAGTTTTCTTTACCCATATTTTATTTTGATTTGATTGAATAAATCTAACTTGTCTGATAAGATATCATACATGGCTAAAAAATACTATAAACTTAACCAATACATCAAAGCACCTGAAGTCCGCGTCATCGACGAAACTGGTGAGAACATCGGTGTTATAGCTACCACCGAAGCTTTATTTAAAGCCAGACAAAAAGGTTTAGATCTAGTAGAGGTGACCGAAAAAGCTAATCCACCCGTTTGCCGGATTGTTGATTTTAGAAAATTTAGGTATAACGAACAGAAAAAAACTGAAGCTGGCAATAAAAAGGGTAAAAGCCAAGATCTCAAAGAAGTCCGTTTTACTCCGTTTATCGGCCGCAGTGATCTGGAAAACCGGGTCAAAAAAATTAGGTCTTTTCTTGAGGACGGAGATAAGGTAAAATTAGCAGTTAAATTTGTTGGAAGACAAATTACCAGAAAAGATTTTGGTGACAGAGTTATGAATGAAGCTTTAGAGCTACTAGGAGAAGAGTATTACAAGGTAGAATCTGAGCCAAAATTGCAAGGGAAAATGCTTTCCATGGTGATCAAACCAACAGGACAAAATAAATAACTAGGAAGGTAAAAGTCGTTACTTTTTAGTTCTTAGTTTTTATTACTATTGTGCCAAAACAAAAAACTCGAAAATCAATTAGCAAACGTTTTAAATTGACCAAAACTGGCAAAATTCTGCGCCGAACTATCGGTATGCGTCATTTGAAAGCCAGTAAGTCTAAAAAACAAAGCCGCCGCCAGAAACAAGTCAATTATGTAACTGGCAAAGTGGCTAAAAAGTTAAAAAAGGTGCTGTAAGCATCCTGGAGCGCAGCGATAGGATCTCATACAGGATTCTATCAGTCTTTATTTCATAAAGACCTCCAGAATGACAAAATATTAATATGAGAGTAAAAACCGGAATAGTCCGCCATCGTAAACACAAAAAAATACTTGATGCCGCCAAAGGTATGCGCATGACCATTCATAAGCGGTTTAAGCTAGCCAAACAGGCCGAGCTTCATGCTGGTGAATATGCTTTCCATGGCCGCAAACGCCGCAAACGAGATTTTCGCACCCTTTGGATTCAGAGAATTAATGCCGGTTTAACTTCTTTCGAATTAAGTTATAGCGTATTCATGGATAAATTGAAAAAAGCTAATATTAGCTTAAACCGTAAAATGCTGGCTGAACTAGCTTTGCACAATCCCAACGTTTTTGAACAAATCGTCAAAAAGGTTAAGTAATGAAAACAAATAGTGTCACTAGTAGATTCTTTTTCTTTACCCAGCAGTAAACGGTGGGTAATTTTTTGTGACGCTAGACCCACCAAATCGGTGGGTTTTTTGTTGCACTTTTATCTATTACAATAGTGCAACACCCGCCGAAGCATCTTGAATGAAACACGGCTGAATAAGCCGAGTGAAATATCAAAAGCGAAGGAGGGTAACACCTTAGATTAATAATCTGTTAAGATAAACCATATGCAAGATTTATTAACTATTAAACTCCAAGCCATTTCAGCATTAAACGACATACAAAGTGTCAAAGATTTAGAGGAACTCAAAACCAACTATTTAGGTAAAAATGGTATTTTGAAAAAAGCTACTGCTCAAATTACTACCATACCAGCAGAGCAACGACCAACTTTTGGTAAAACTGCCAATGAGGTCAAAAAAGAATTGGAACAGGTTTTTACCCAAAAAGAGCAAGAGTTGGGTAGTAGTAAAACTCAAAAAGACTGGTTTGATGTGACCATGCCGGGCGTCAAACCGCCTCAAGGTCATACTCATTTAGTTTCTCAAACTATTGCTGAAATTGATGAAATTTTTTCCGGGATTGGTTTTACCAGATCTCGCTATCCGGAAGTCGAATGGGATTACTACAATTTTGAAGCTCTTAATATGCCAGCCGATCACCCGGCCCGGGATGAATGGGAAACGCTTTTTATTGATGCACCTCAACATCCTAAATATGGCAAAACCGTACTGGCTACTCATACTTCCAACGGCCAGGTCCGGGAAATGCTGCGTTTGGGCAGTAAACCACCGATTCGTATGATTAATATTGGGAAATGTTATCGCCGTCAACAGGATGTAACTCACGCTATTATGTTTCATCAATTTGAAGGTCTCGTGGTTGATAAAGGCATTACCATTGCTCATCTCAAAGGAACCATGGACTATTTTGCCCGCCAGTTTTATGGCCCTGGCCGTAAAACCCGTTTGCGACCATTTCATTTTCAGTTTACCGAGCCTTCGTTTGAGGTCGATATCAATTGTGCTGTTTGTCTAGGCACCGGTATGGTTGGTGGTAAAAAATGCCGCACCTGCAAGCAGGGTTGGCATGAATTAGGCGGTTCAGGCATGGTCCATCCTAATGTTTTAAAAGCTGGTGGGATAGATCCAAATAAATACACTGGTTTTGCTTTTGGTTGGGGAGTAGAGCGGGTGTATATGATGCGCTCTGGCGTGCATTTAGATGATTTGCGCACCATGTTTGAAAATGATGTGCGCTTTTTAAAACAGTTTTAATATCTTGTCATTTCGACCGTAGTGGAGAAATCTTATTGAAAAGATCTCTCGACAAACTCGAGATGACATAATGAATGAAAGCACGAGTTATAGTTACTGCAGTCATCGAAAAAAAGGGACAAATTTTATTTGGCTGGCAAAAGCAAGGTAGAGGTCCTTATCCTAATACTTGGCATTTGCCTGGTGGTGGAGTCAATTTGGAAGATGAGTCTTTGGAAAAAGCACTAAAACGGGAAATTATGGAAGAAACTAATTTGGAAATAGATGATATCAAACCAATAGGTTTTGATGAGGACTATACTCAAAGTAATGGTCAAGATGTACATTATGTCTTTTTGAGCTTCAGTTGCCAAGTTAAAGCTGGAGAAGCTAAGGCTAGCGATGATTTAGCTGAAGTTAAATGGGTAAAAAAAGAAGATATCAAAAATCTAAAATTACCAAAACCATCAGTAAGGTTATTTAAAAAATTACACATACTCTAATGAATATTCAAATTTTAGATTCCTGGCTACGGACTTTTTTAGATACCAATGCTAAGCCCAAAGAAATTCGGGATAGTTTAGCCTTATGCGGTCCTTCAGTTGAAAAAGTTGAAAAGCACGGTCAGGACGACTGGCTGTATGATATCGAGATCACAACTAACCGGGTTGATATGATGTCAGTCTATGGCATTGCCCGTGAAGCTGCAGTCATTTTGCCCCAATTTGGTTTTAAAGCTAAACTTAAAAATTTAGACATCAAAGACAAACTAACTACTCCCACTAAAACTTTGCCACTTACAATTGAAACTCAAGCTAATTTAACTCATAGGGTTATGGCTATGGTTATGGACAATGTCCAGCTTGGCAAATCACCGGATTGGATCAAGGTAAGATTGGAAGCCGCTGGCATCCGCAGTCTTAATAATGTGATTGATGTGACCAACTATGTCATGACTGAAATTGGCCATCCTTGCCATGTTTTTGATTATGACAAAATTAAAGGGCATCTGCTGCGTTTCCGGCTTTCTAAAAAAGGCGAACACATGGTGACCTTGGACGGCAAAGAGTATGAATTGCCGGGTGGTGATATTGTGATTGAAGATACTAGTGGTGAAATTATTGATTTACCAGGGATTATGGGTACTAAAAACAGCGTGGTTAATAATGAAACCAAACGGATTGTTTTATTTATTGATAACAATAACGCCAAACTGATGCGCCAAACCTCTATGACCTTGGGGATTAGAACCGTAGCCGTCACCCTTAATGAAAAACGGGTTGATCCGCAGCTTGGCAAAACTGCAATTTTGCGAGGTATCGAGCTCTATCAGCAAATTGCCCAAGCCAAAATTGCTTCCAAATTACATGATGTCTATACCGATAAACCCAAAGACCAAAGCATAACTTGCTCACTTCAATTTATTGAAGATCGGATTGGCGTCAAGCTGGAACCTAATTTTGTGACTAAAACCCTCACAGGTTTAGGTTTTAAACCAACCTTAAAAACAGAACATGGAAAATCCTTCAATTCTGTATCCTCAGTACTACATACTGTCGTTCCAACTTGGCGAACTCATGATGTCACCATCCCTGAAGATATTGTCGAGGAAGTGGCTCGGATTTATGGCTATCATAATGTGCCTAGCCGTTTAGTCACTGGAGAGTTCCCACAGCCAAACCCCCAGGAATCACAATTTTATTGGGAAGACAAAATCAAGCAAGCTCTCAAACATTGGGGTTTTTATGAAAACTACACCTATTCTTTAGTCTCACAGGAGCTTTTGGAAAAGGTTGGCGCTGATCCCAAAAAGCATTTACAAATCAAAAATCCTTTGACTGTTGATTGGCTTTACATGCGCCAAAGTTTAATTCCTTCGATTTTACAATCACTGGCAAATAATCAAGATAGGGCAGAACGCTTACAATTTTTTGAAATGGCTAATATTTATTTGCCTCGTCAAAATGATCTTCCTAACGAAGCCATGACTTTAATCTTGGCCCAAACCGGCAAAAAGTTTTTGGAGATCAAAGGAACTTTGGAAGCATTGGGTCAAGAACTGGGAATTGAGCTTGGAATTAAACCTGTTGAAAAGGAAAAACATCCGCTTTTTAGTCCAACTATTCAAGCTAACATCACACGAGATGGCAAGGTAATTGGAATTATTGGTCAAATTGCTCTGAAAATTCAGGAAAATTTTGCTTTGAAAAAAGAAATTACGATCGCTCAACTTGATTGTGATGCTTTAACCTTAGCAGCTAATAAAAATAAAAAATACACCCCAATCCCTAAGTATCCACCTATTGTTGAAAACTACACGTTTTACAACCAAAACCAAGTTCCGGCTACCAAAATTATAGAAGTAGGTAAACAAGTCGATTCAATTATTCAAAGTGTCAATATCATCGGTTTTTATCAGGACAAAATTAACTTGGAAGTAATGTATCTAGATAAAAAGAAAAATCTAACTGATCAAGATGTCGCTCCCATCCGCCGAAAATTCGTAGCGGCCATTGAAGAGCTGGGAATGAAGCTGGAAGGAGAAGTGTAAATGAATAAATTTCTACTAACTTCTGCTGGTTTTATAAATCCTACTATTTCTAAATTCTTCTTAAAAACTATCAGTAAACCAGTTAAAGATATTGCTGTACTTTTTATTCCTACTGCTTCTAGAACAAAAGAAGAGCTTCAATATGTTGAAGAGTCAAAACAAGAATTACTTGATCTAGAAATTAAGACCATTCAGGTTTATGACCTTGATTACGAACTAAAACCTGAGCAAATAAAAATCTATGATGTGGTGTATGTTTGCGGGGGAAGCACTTTTTATTTGCTGAATAAGATGAGAGAGGTAAATTTTAAAAAAAGTTTACAAAACTACCAAGGTTTATATGTTGGAGTCAGTGCTGGAAGTATCGTAATGGGACCAGATATTGAAGTGAGTGCACCTTGGGATGAAAATGTTGTTAGTATGCAAGATACAACTGGGCTTGAGTTTGTTGATTTTGTTATAGTGCCACACTATCAAAGAAAAGATAAAACAATCGTAGACAAGCTTGTTCAAAATGCTAAATATAAAATTAAAACAATAACTGATAATCAAGCTATTTTTATAGAAGGAAACAAGGCTAAACTTATTGAGTAACAATAACAGTCTTTCCTTCAATTCCTTCACTTACCCCAAACACCACATAAAAAACATCAGTTTTACCAATATTAATCATTTCGTGAACTTCGTGTTTATCAACTACCATCACATCTTTGGGTTTTAAAATAAAGCTTTTCTTATCAACAATCATCTTCGCTTTACCTTTAGTCATAATAAAGATTTCCTGCATAGTTTCGTGATAGTGAGGTACAAAACTTTTACCAACTGGTAGCTTAGCCCAGTTGACCATTGGGACAAAACCTTTAATAAAATCCTGATAGGTCAGCATGACTTTTTTCAAAACTCCAGGATTTTTAGAGTCTTCGTGGGAAGCGGACTCGAACTGTTTATCGCAAGCTCTGATTAATTTCATAAAGATTTATTTTATTCTTCAGATGGTCCGCCACTGCCACCTTCGGGAGTCGGTGTCGGGGTTGGAGTGGGGGTAGGAGTTGGGGTAGGAGTTGGGGTTGGCGTTGGAGTAGCAGTGGGAGTAGGAGTTGGCGTTGGTTCAGTCCAATCCCATTCTTTATTAACACCAATGTGAACGCTGTGTTCACCAGTTTTACCATCTTTACGATACGCCTTAGCTTTAATTTCATACACTCCATCATCAAGACGGAAGCTAAGTTGATATGGTTTGCTTTTAATCTCACCTTTTTTGTCACTATTGGCAAAGATCTCAATCCGATCAATATCATCGTCATTACTGGTTCCAACTTTGACTTTGACTTCCACATCATTGCCAATCTTTGATTCATTGTTAGGTTGTTCAATTCGCACCACTACCGCTTCATCTACGCTACAAAATTCGGTAGGCGGATGATAACGGGCATCACCTTGGCCTGCAATCCATTCATTAATTCCTTTTTGCCAGCGGTTATCCTCATCACCAAATAGAGGATCATCTTCTTTAAAAATAAAATATTCTTTATCAGAGTAATCACCTTTAACAATGACCGAATCCGGAGCTAGTTTATTTTCATCACTTTTGCAGACTTTGAGTTTGACATGAATTGGGTCATTGCCAGTTGGCTTAGTCCCCCGAATAATCAAAGATTCTTTACTAGGAAAATCATCATGGGCCGGATAGCCGGAAACACTATCAAGAGCAATTGATTCGATGCCACTAGGCATTTTAAACTCAACCACTGGTTTTTTATCCAAAGCTGCCAAAATAGTCCGACGCCAAATTGGCGAAGCACCCGATACACCTGAAGCTACTGATTTCATCTTAGTATTGTCATTATTACCCACCCAAACTCCAACAATGACTTGTGGAGTCCAACCAACTGCCCAGTTGTCCCGCTGATCATCGGTCGTTCCGGTTTTGACTGCCACACTACGACCAGCAATATTTAGCAGCGAATTGGCTCCGAAAGTTAGTAATCTGGCATTGTTGTCAGCCAGCATATTGGAAATTAGAAAGGCTTCTTCAGCACTCAAAACTTGTTTACCTTTAGTAGGCTTGGTTTCTTCCAAGACTTTACCATTGCGGTCTTTAACCTCCAAAACTGAAATTGGTTCAACTTTTTTACCTTCATTAGCAAAAGCCGAGTAGGCCGTAGTCAAATCAAGCAAAGATACTTCGCCACCACCTAAAGTCACTGACAAACCTAAACGGCCAATCTGCTCTTGTGATGGTTTAAAGGTTGACAGACCCATTTCATAACCAATCTGCATCATATCTTGCACTCCAACCATCGCCAGTAATTTAACTGCCGGAATATTGAGCGAGTTGCCAAGAGCAGTTCGGAGTGAGACTGGACCAGCAAATTTGCCAGTATAATTTTTGGGCACATATGGCTCGCTAGCAGAAACTCCTGGAAATTCAGTTTTAGTATCCATAATCATTGATTCAGGAGTAAAGCCTTCCCGCAGCGCTGTCACATAGGTAACTGGCTTAATCGAAGAACCAGGCTGACGCAGTGAAGTAGTTACATTGACTTTACCATCGTATTCCTCGTCAAAATAATCTTTTGATCCCACCATGGAAAGAATCTCGCCAGTCTGAGGATCCATGACCATGACAGCTCCATTGGTGATATGGACGCTTTCCGCTACTTTATCAATTTCTTCTTTAGTGATAGCTTGGATTTTTTTATGTAAATCATAATCAAGTGTGGTTTTGATTTGTAAACCACCTTGCTCAACCATAGTCTGGCCATACCGATCTTCAAGCTGGGCTTTGACATACATAACAAAATGAGGTGCTAAAATCCCAGTCCCCAATGGCTTGAATTTTACTTTTTCCAGATCTTTCAAAGCTTGTTCCTCTTGAGCTTTAGTAATATATTTATCTTCCCGCATTCGGCGCAGCACATCAGTCGTTCGGGCTTTATAAGCATCTGGATAATTGCCATAGGGGGAATAATAGGTTGGACTTTGGGGCATTCCAGCCAAAATAGCACATTCAACTAGATTCAAATCTTTAACTTTTTTGTCAAAATAAGTTTCAGCAGCCGTGGCTACTCCCCAAGCAGTACCTCCATAAGGCGCTTCATTTAAATAAATTTGCAAGATTTCGTCCTTGCTGTATTTACGCTCAATTTGAATAGCTAAAATCAGTTCTTTAATTTTTCGAGTCAACGTCCGCTCGGAACTTAGTAGAACATTTTTGACAATTTGTTGGGTCAGTGTTGAGCCACCGATTACTCGATGTTTAACAATTACGTTATAAACAATACGTAAATAGCCTTTTGGATCAAAACCTTCATGTTCGTAAAAACTTTTATCTTCAATCGCAATCGTGGCATTTTTCAAATTGGTAGGAATGTCTTTAAGTTCAACCGGAATTCGTTTTTGGTCAGCAAAAACTTCATATAGCAACTTATCATTACGGTCAAAAATTTTGGTGGCAAAACCCTCTTTGCGGACAATTTTATCTGGTTGCGGCAGATCTTTGGCAAACCAAGCAAACAGTCCTACCATCATAAAGGTCAGCAAAACAATAGAGATAAAGCCCACAATGGCACCGTATTTTAGAAGTTTGGTTTTGCTGATTTTGTATTTACCAAAACCAACTGTACTAGGATTATAACTACTACCAACTCTAGAGTGACTTCGTCTTGATCGTAGTACGGCCAATCTGGAATGCCAAGTCCTATGCCATGGCAAAATCGGAGATAGGAAATTTTTGATCTTTCGGCGCATAAGCTGGTAAGTAATTAACAGATTTTGTTTGAGCGTGGTCATGTTTCCTAACATAGATCATTATACCGTATCAAAAGGCATTGAGTCTTTGATTTTAGTATAAAAATCACCATATTGCTAATCAAGCTTAACTACTTGCCTTATCGCCTCAAGCTGCGTAAAATCAGACTTATGAATCAAATTATTACTGAGCCAAAAATTATTGACGATTTTATCAGTAGACGTCTGGATAAAATTGTTCCCAACAAGGAAGAGCTAAAAACTAGACTTATGTCTGGTAAAAAATTGCGGCTCTATCAAGGTTTTGACCCTAGTTCACCCAATCTGCATATTGGTCATCTAGTAGGATTACTAACATTAAAGGCTTTTCAAGATCTGGGTCATGAAGTGATTTTTTTGATTGGTGATTTTACCGGCATGATCGGCGATCCCTCAGGTAAATCTCAAGCCCGCAATGTTACTTCTCTCGAATTTACCCAAAAAAACGCTCAAACGTATAGAGAACAGGCTGGTAAAATTTTGCGTTTTGAAGGTGACAACCCCATTTTGATCAAATTCAATTCCGAGTGGAACAATAAATTGGATTTTGCTGGGGTGATTAATCTGGCTACTCATTTTACCGTCCAACAGATGATTGAACGGGACATGTTTCAGGAGCGATTTAAAAAGAATCAAGAAGTTTATTTGAATGAATTTTTATACCCTTTAACCCAAGGGTACGACAGTGTGGCCATGGAAGTAGATTTAGAAGTAGGGGGGACTGATCAGCTATTTAATATGTTAGCCGGCCGCAAACTTCTCAAGGAGCTTAAGGGCATTGATAAATTGGTTGTAACCACACCACTCTTAGCTGATAGTTCTGGTAATAAAATTGGCAAAACCGAAGGCAATGCCATTAATATTACTAATCCGCCGGAGCAATTGTATGGCCAAATGATGAGCTTACCAGATAGTGCTATTATGCCGTGTTTTAAACTGATTACCCAAATTCCCAGTGAGCAACTGCCGGAAGTTGAAGAAAAAGTTAAAACTGATCCCATGGCAGCTAAAAAACACTTAGCTTGGGAGCTAACTAAAATGCTCAACGACGAAGCAGCTGCCAACAAGGCGCAAGAGCATTTTGAAAAGACCGTGCAAGGTGGTGCTAATCCAGATGAAATAGCTGAATTTACACCATCAACATATACCCCTCTTACTATTCTTGCTATTCTTGGAGAGGCAGAATTGATCAGCTCAAACTCAGAAGGCAAACGTCTCATTGAGCAAAATGCTGTTAAAATTGATGATCAAGTGGTGAATGATCCTAACCAAGTAATTGAGTTAAAATCTGGAATGGTTATTAAAGCTGGGAAAAGAAAGTTTGTAAGAGTTAAATAAACTTATGCGTATCTTATTTTTTAAAGTCAAGAAAAAAGTTTTTTTTAGAGCTATTACCGTCGGCTTTGCTATCTTTATGCTGATTGGTTTACTTATGACTGCAATTCTGCCACTGTTTTATACGCTCTAGTTTTATCAGTTTTTCTCTTCTTCCTTTATAATAAAGTCATGAAATTGACCCTCGAAACTCCCATTGAAGACTTATACATGGTTGGTGAAAAATACGCTGACGTGCTCAAGAAGCAACTCAACATTCATACAGTTGAAGATTTGCTTTATCATTTTCCTTTTCGTTACGACGATCTGACTGCTCAAAAAACCATTGCTGAGATAGAAGTAGGGGAGACAGTGACCTTACAAGGTCAGATTGTTTCTTTAAAAAATGCTTACACTAGAAACGGTAAAAATATTCAACAGGGTGTGTTTACTGACGGAACTAATACGGTTCAGGTCACTTGGTTTAATCAGCCATATTTGACTAAAACCCTTGCTCCAGGAACTCAAATCAACTTAGCTGGCAAAGTTACTATGTTTGGCCGGAGAGTTGGCCTAACTGCTCCTAAATTTGAAATTCTAAGAACATTAACTCCTGCTAATTCTCAAGTAGAAACTACCCATACTGGCCGTCTAGTTCCTATTTATCCTGAAACGTTTGGTGTGTCTTCCAAGTGGTTACGTTCCCGTCTCAAACCTATTATCAAATATCTTGATGGATTAGTGCTTGATTGGTTACCAACCGAAGTAATCCACAGCCAAAATGTATTATCTTTAGCTCAGGCTTTAATAAAGATTCATTTCCCAGATTCTCAAGAAGATATTAAAAAAGCTCGAGAGCGCTTAGCTTTTGACGAGCTATTTTTACTGCAGCTGCAAGTTCAGCAGCGTAAAGGGGATTGGCAGCAAAAAAGTCTAAGAAGGCAATTTAATTTTAGCCAAAATGATTTGGAGCCGTTTATCAAAAAACTACCGTTTGCATTGACTACCGACCAAAAACAGGGTCTTACAGATATTATCAAAGATTTAAATAGTAGTGTCCCTATGAACCGGCTTTTAGAAGGCGATGTTGGCAGCGGCAAAACCGTAGTAGCTGCAGCCGCTATTTACCTTATTCACCAAGCTGGTAGTAAAGTCGCTTTTATGGCTCCAACAGAAGTTTTAGCTAACCAACATTTAGAAACACTTTCAAAGTTTCTAAAACCCCACAAAATTAAAATTGGCTTTTTCACTGGCAGTAAAAAGGCTAAGGGAAACCTTCAAGATTATGATGTCTATCTTGGCACTCATGCTTTACTTTTCCAAGATTTGCCTCACGAACACATTGGTTTAGTGATTATTGATGAGCAGCATCGCTTTGGGGTGGCTCAGCGTAGTAAGCTAATTGGTAAAAAGAAATTGCCTCACGTTTTGACTATGACCGCTACACCAATTCCTAGGACAGTAGCTTTAACGCTATATGGTGATTTATCACTGTCTATGATTAAGCATGCTCCTCATGGCCGTAAACAGGTTAAAACTTGGGTCGTTCCTGGCAAAAAACGCCTGGCTGCTTATGAGTGGATCCAGCAGCAAATTAAGGAGAATAAAACCCAGGCCTTTTTCATTTACCCACTAATAGATCAATCTGAAAGTTTATTAATGAGTGAAGTTAAAGCTGCCAAGATTGAGTTTGAAAAACTCAACAAACAACTACCCAATCTGAAAATTGGCCTTTTGCATGGCCGAATGAAGCCAAAGGAAAAAGAAGAGGTTATGGGTAATTTTGCTGGCAAAAAACTAGATATTTTAGTGGCAACTTCTGTTATTGAGGTAGGGATTGATATTGCTAATGCGACCATCATGGTTATTGATGGGGCAGAGCGTTTTGGCTTAGCACAGTTGCATCAACTTCGGGGACGGGTTGGCCGCAGTGATAAACAATCCTACTGTTTACTTTTTTCTACCTCTGATGGTGATCAAAATAAACGCCTCAAGGCCATGGAGCATAACCATTCGGGTATAGCTTTGGCAGAATTAGATCTAAAGATGCGTGGACCTGGCCAGCTCTATGGCACTATGCAATCAGGTTTTATGGCTTTAAAAATAGCTTCTTTGGATGATCAGGTTTTAATAAGCCAAACGTACCAATTAGCTAGCAAGTTGCTGCCAAAACTTCAAGATTACCCCCTCTTGCAAGAAAAACTGAAACAGTATACAATCCAAAACGTTCAACCCAATTAAGGGTTGTTTATGTTATTGTAGTAAAAGTTATAAAATTATTTGAATTTGAATTTACACAAATTGGTAATTTTAAATTTGTATTATGCCTCCACTTCCAAAGAAAAAAACCTCAACTCGTAGAACTGGTAAAAGAAGAGCTGCTATTGCTAGACCAAAAGCTACAGTCACAACTTGTAGACATTGCAATAGTCCCAAAGAAGCTCATGTGGTTTGTAAAAACTGCGGCAAGTATTAGTCTGATGTTAAAAGGTTAATATTTGATTTTTAACCATTAACATTTAACTAGTAATTTCTTTGAAAACAAGAACTGATCCAAGACATAAAAAGCGAATCCGACGGTTTAAAAAACTGTTTAGCTATAGTTTCATTAGGAACGAGCCGGAAGTTGATTTAGGGATTGAGAAGGTTGTTAGCAAACTTAAAAAAATTGATGCTTTTATTCAAGAAGCTGCTCCTGAATGGCCGGTAGATCGGCTTAACAAAGTTGATCTTGCCATCTTACGCCTTTCAGTTTATGAACTGCTCATTGTAAGAAAAACTCCCCCAAAGGTAGTTATTGATGAAGCAGTAGAAATTGGCAAAGAGTATGGCAGCGAAAGCACTGCCAAATTTGTCAATGGCGTTCTAGGAGCTCTTCTGGAAAAACATCGTCAAGATAGTGAAAAACCAGTTGCTAAGACAGAATAAAAATCCGTCTTGACAGCAACAAGCTTTATAGCCCACACTAGTGAAGTTACGAAGCAGCATTATATGAGTATGAACAAGCAAGATATAAATCAACTTATCAGTAATGTTATTGGCGTTGATGTAGCCGAGGTATCGGCTGACGCCCACTTTTTTGAAGACTACAATTGTGAGCCAACTGATATGATTGAGCTTAAACTTCAATTAGAAGACGCGCTCAAGAGCAAAATCGACCAGGATGAATTTGACCGTCTTGAAACTGTTGCTGATTTATATGAATTAATAGAGGAATATACCGATGACTTCATTGACTGATTGCCAACAAAAATTAAACTATCAATATCAGAATCAAGAACTTCTTGAGAGGGCTTTGACTCATCGTTCGTATTTAAATGAAAATCGGTCTATTTCTGAGTCAAATGAACGGCTTGAGTTTTTGGGCGATGCCGTTTTGGAGCTGGTTACTTCTGACTTTTTATTTAAAACTGAAACTAAGTTACCAGAAGGTAAACTGACTTCTCTTCGGGCTAAAATTGTCCAAACTAAAACCTTAGCAGCTGTGGCTACCAGACTTGATTTAGGTAGTTATATCAAACTATCTAAAGGAGAAGAAGCCTCTGGTGGCAACCATAATGCCTCAATTTTAGCTGATTTAGTTGAAGCTATTATTGGCTCTATTTATCTTGATGGGGGACTAGCAGCTGTAACTACCTTTATTGATGAGCAATTATTGCAAGATTACAAGCAATTAGTACAAAATGCTCAAGTAGAGGATTGGAAAAGTAAGCTCCAGGAACAGGTTCAAGCTAAAGGTGGAATAGCTCCTACTTACGAAGTTATTAAAGAGGAAGGCCCTGATCATGACCGTCAATTCACTGTCCAAGTTTATTTTTTTGATGCAGTTCAAGCTGAAGGTACTGGTAGGTCCAAACAAGCTGCCCAACAGGCTGCTGCTCAACAAGCTCTTGAGAAAATCGTTAGTTTAGGTTAAAATTGCTTTTTAATTAAAAACAAACTGAATTCTAATCTTTGAATTCTATATTTTAAACACTATGTTAAAGATAAAACTTTCTCGTATCGGTAAAAAGAACCAGCCCTTCTACCGTATTATTGTGGCTGAAGCCAGATCCAAACGTGATGGCAAATATATTGATTTATTGGGTACATATAATCCAGTAGTCACTCCTAAAGAGATTAAGCTGGATACCAAAAAATATGATGAGTGGGTTAACAAAGGTGCTCAAGCAACTCCTACAGTAGCCCATTTGTATAAAACTATTAGTAAATAATTCCCTATGCAAGAATTGCTCCACTATATTTTAGAAGGCATTGTTGATCATCCTGAAGACATTGAGATTAGAGGAAACGAAAGCGAGTTTGGTTTTATCAATCTTGAAGTCAAGGTTAACCCTGAAGATATGGGGAAAGTTATCGGTAAGCGTGGCCAAACTATCGGGGCTATTCGTAAATTACTTAGAGTTAAGGCGATTAAACTAGGGAAGCGTTTTCAACTTACTCTTCTTGATGAGCAGCAAAAGGATTAGAGTTACCTAAGTCTTCTGTTACCACCATTACATCTTGGCTATAATCTCCACCTCTATCCAAAAAGTCTGATAGTTTCTGGACAACTTCCTCTTCTTCCTGAGTAAAGGTAGTTAATTTAGTGCTATATGATGGTAATGTTTCTGGTAATTTTTGATAAAAAACTCTGACTTTAAAATCAGCACTCATTAAGTTTGCTGATTTATATGATGTGTTTTGATCATCAACCGCCGTTGAAAATTCTTCAATTTTCATCATTGGCGCAACTTCTTTCAATTTAGCAATAAAATTCTGCAGCCGAGTTTTAGTTCCTAAAATAGTAAAAGTAATCTCAAAATTGCTTAAATCCTGCTCGGCTTTTTTAGGAGCAGCATCCGCTCGCTGAAATTGTTTAGTACTTCCCTCAGACTCTTCAGGGTCTTTGACTACTCCGGGGTTTAAAGTCAAACCTGAAAATTGCACTTTTTCCTGGCGAGCTAAATTAGTTAAATTGATTAAAACCTGTAGCGATGGTTTTTGTGAAGGCAAAAATGTTTCGGCAGTTTTAAATTTTTGTTCAAAATTGGCTTTTTGATCATTTTGTTCAAGGTTTTGCAAAATACTATTCTTTTGCTTCATGTTTTTGAGCGTAACTTCTTTTTCAGCCAAAACCTCCCTTGTTTCATAAATTTTCTTAAAAGAAGGGAACATGAATAAAATGGCTGTTAGACCAATGATTGCCAAAACCATGAGCGGAGAGCTACGTTCTTTGAGAGATAATTTTTTTTCTCCAAGTGCTTTTTTGATGAAATTAGATTTTTTTTCTGTTTTTGGCATATTTTAGCTGGTAGTTTTGGTACCCAATTTGATAGTAATTCCAAAGCTATATTCTCCAAGATCATTGACTGAAATATTATTTACAGTCACATTTTCAATCTGTAAAGATTGATATGTTTGATACTGTTGGATATTTTCAAACAGTGTTCCAATTGATTCTATTTTAGGAGTAGAAGCACTAAATGTTAGATCGCCTTCCTCATCAACTGAAAATGATTGAACTTCTAAATCAGACGGCAAGATCTTAAAAACCAAATCCATAGTTTCTTGATGTTGATATAGTGAGTTATATACCCCCAGAATTTTTTCTGATTTGTTTTTCAAACCATAATACTGAACCTCCATTGAACTCAATCGCTCTAAGGTTTTTTTCTCCTGATCAATCCCTTTATTAGTTTGGGTTAATCTGTATCCTAGATAAGCACTATAGCTAACAAGGGATAACAAGACAAAACCATAGGCTATTAACGTTCCAAAGGACAGCATTTGGATCAAATACATCCGCTTGGATTGCAGCATAAACAGCGTGCGTTGACGGGTAAGGAAATTAATTTCTGGAGGTTTTTGTTTCATGTTAGTCTCTGATTGCTAATCCAATTACTGAGGCAAAACGCGGACCTGCCGCCACAAGCTGTGAAGGCAGGTTTTCATTGATACATGCTTGTAGAGGATTAGCCAAATTAACCTCGATTCCAATTTTATCAACCAAATAAAAAGTCAGGTTTGGTAAAAGGGCTGTTCCTCCAGAAATTACCACTTGGTTAATTGAACCATCTTTTGATAATTCTTTAGCAAAACGAACATTTTTTTCAATATGGTTAACAATAATGGTGATTGGTTCTTCCATAGCTCGAGCTACTTTACCTTCTAGCTGATCTTCCTCCAAACCATAGGTATGCTTGTATTGCCGGGCTTGTTGTTCTGGCAGACTAAGCGCTTGAGCTACAGCTCGAGTTAAAGCGTGTCCGGCGGTAGGAATAGAGCTAACTTGCTTTACATTGCCACTTTGAATAATAGCAATATCAGTTGAACTATTACCTAAATCAACCAACATAGAAAAGTCACCCATTTGTTCTTTTACAGCTCGCAGTGTTGCCAATAAACTAGTTTCAGCAACCAATGGGGTTAAATCAGCCATTTGGGCAATTCTGGTTAGTTTTTCTACAATAGTTTTTCTGGCAGCAACTATCAGAACTTCCATCTTTGCTCCTTTAATATCTGGTGGAGGAGCATACAGTGTCTGGTATTCTAAAAAGACTTCATCAATAGGAATAGGTACGTATTGTTCGGCTTCAAATTTGAGAGCGTTTTTCAGTTCTTCCTCTTTTAAAAGAGGAAGTTGAATTACTCTTGTATAAACCTGATTCTCAGGCAAAGCCATATATACATTGCGGTTTTTGATACCTGAATCACGAATCAGCTGTTTGATAGATTTGGCAATCAAGCCCTCGTCTTGAGAATTACTGGACTGTAATGAAGCCGGAGTTCTAACTTCGCCAAAAGCTTGAAGTTCGTAGCCATTACCTACATTTTTGGCCTCAGCTACTTTAATCGAATTACTGGAAATATCAATTCCAAAATGGGCAGGCATAAGTATTGATTATTTTACTAACGTGTCGCCACTAAATAGGGCATAGTCAAATATTTCTGGTAAACTGGGACGGGTTTTGGTTACTTCAATAGCTCTGGTTTCGCCAGAATCAGCTTTGGTAGTTGAGGTAATAACATATTGCTGAGCAGGTAAATCACCACCTTCACTACTTACAATTTTAATGCGAGCTTGACTATAAACTGGTCTAATTCGATAAAAACTATCATTGGCATCAATTGATAATGTTATCTGACTTCTAAAACTCTCAGTAGAGCCATCATTAGAAGAGTTAAAATTAATATTTGCCAAAGAACAGTCAAATGGACTATATGCTTCTGTTGTTACAGCAGCCCCATTGTTTTGCCATTTTTGAATAATAAGACCTGCTGCACCACCATCTCCCTCATTACATGTTCCTGGATATTGTTCAGGATCACTCTTATCAGTCCAATAAATAGTAACTTTTGTAGGTTTGGGAGTAGTATCTAAAAATAAAGTAGCCACACTGTTTTGTTTAACTATAAAATCAAAGGTGTTTAATTCATCAGCCACAACTGTTGCTTTTTCACTACCAACATCAATTACCGTATCAGCTCCAAAATTAAAATTTGTATCAACATCTTTAACTAAATCTTCAATGCCTGCTTCAGCAGCGTTAAAAGCTCGTTCACTATTTTCTTCGGTGGTAGTCAGCTGTGTATCAGATAAGCTATTGAGGAAAATCCCAGTAGCAATAGTCAGGCCAACTAACATAGTTAAAACTACCATTAAAACCACTTGGCCTTGGTTTTTGAGATTTTGTTTCATTATTGATAGTTTCTCAAAACCACACTAGTAGAAAAAGTATCTTTTTCTCCAGTAGGAGCAGTGAGATCAAAACTAAAATCAACCGTAT